>NZ_JBFAPH010000047.1:0-26320 GCF_040675635.1 Streptomyces sp. NPDC049577 | reverse complement strand
CCGAACTCCAGCCCCGCGGCGGCCAGGAACGCGGTGGGCTCGTCCTGCCAGTCGGGCTGGAACAGGCGGACCCGGCCGCCGGTGGCCGCCCCGTCCAGCTCGGTGCGCCCGGCTCGGCACAGCGCGGCCACGGCGGGCGGCGGCAGCGGCACGGTGACGGCACCCTCGGGGTTGACCACGATCCCGGCCTGCGGCGGCAGGCCCCGGGCGAACTCGACGGCCGGCGCCACCGCGAACGACATGTGCTCGCCGGCCACCAGCTTGAACTGCTCCTCGGAGCTGAACACCGGGACGAACGCGGCGCCGTCGAGCTCCAGCGTGGGCAGATCGAGGTCGGGGCTCGTGGGCGCGCCGCCGTTGGGCAGGGGGATCCACACGCTGCTGCGGCCGAGCGCCTCCATGATCCGCGCCCCGGCCTGCGGCCCGCTCCCGACGGAGGCGGCGAGCACCCGCTCCAGCTCGTTCCCCGGCCACGACACGGCTGCGCCGGCGGCCTGGTTCCAGCCGTACTGCTGCTCGGGAACGTGCATCTCGTCCAACCACCTCATCGTCCAACCCCCGGAACGATAACCGCTACGCGGGCTTCCGGGGCACCCCACCCCGGCGCTTGCCGCGCACCCTGCCCCACCGCCGGCCGCAGCCGACACCCACGGGCTCCCGCCCGCACCCTCCCCTAGCCGCGACGGCGCCGGCAGTCACCACGGGCCCCGGCCGACACCCACGGGCCGGGCAGGTACGAAAACCGCCGGGCTCCGCTCGCGGTGGTCAGGGGAACTCGATGCGTCGCAGCGCGTCGGCGGCGGGGCGGTCCAGGAGGGTCGTCGTCGCGCCCAGGCCGCGGGATTCCGCCGTGGTCGTCAGGGACGCCATCGCCCGGCGGTGGCGGGCGAAGGCCGACGGGGGGACCGTGCGGCCCCGGGCGCGTTGCCCGGCGAGGGCGGTGGCCGGGGGGACCGTCAGCAGCAGGACGTGCAGCGCGGTGCCCCGGCGCCGCGCGTGGTGGGCGAGCCAGCGGCGTACCCAGCCGTTCCGCCCGCAGTCGTGGACCACCACGGTCGCCCCGGAGCGCACCGCCCGCCACAGGGCGGTGTAGTGCGCGGCCCGCGCCAGCGGCCGGTACACCCCGTACGGCAGCGGCAAGCGCCCCGGCATGCGCCGCTCCAGCCGCTCCCGCGCGTCCTGCGAGTCCACGCACAGCACGGGCTCGCCCCGGCCGTCCAGTGGTGCGACCACGCGCCGGATGAGCGTGGACTTACCGCTCCCCGGCAGCCCGGAGACGACCAGCAGGTCCCCCGCCCGGCAGGTCAGCTCGCGCACGCCCGCACCGCCCCGCAGATCGCGTACGTCGCCGGCGCCCTCCGCCCGCAAGGGCGACCGCACTCGCAACCTGATCGCCTTCCTCCCCCGTTCCGCAAAGGAAAGGTAATGCAATTGAGGCACTGGTGGGCAGTCCACGAGCCGCACGTACGTGCAATGATGTGCGCGCCAACTGCGTACCCAACTGCATACCGGCCGCTCGAGTCCGCGCGGGAGAGTCCCAGTCGCCCTGTGCGCTGGGCGCCGAAGGAGCAAGTTCCTCCCTTGAATCTCTCAGGCCCCGTACCGCGCGGGTGAGGCAGATCTGAAAAGCGGGCCGCCGCCTATGCGCGCGGCCCCACCCAAGGTGCAAGCCGGGACCCCTTCGGGTCTCCCGGTGAACCTCTCAGGTTCCGATGACAGATGGGGAGGACGTCCTCACCGTTACGCCCGGGAGCCTGACCATGACCGTTGCCCCCCGCCGCACCGCACTCGACGCGCTCCACCGCGCGCTCGGTGCCACGATGACCGATTTCGCGGGCTGGGACATGCCCCTGCGCTACGGCAGCGAGCGCGACGAGCACCTCGCCGTACGCACCCGCGCCGGCCTCTTCGACCTGTCCCACATGGGCGAGATCACCCTGACCGGCCCGCAGGCCGGCCAGGCCCTGGACCACGCCCTCGTCGGCAACCTGTCCGCGCTCGCGGTCGGCCGTGCCCGCTACACGATGATCTGCCGCGAGGACGGCGGCATCCTGGACGACCTGATCGTCTACCGGCTCGGCGAGCAGGAGTACATGGTCGTCGCGAACGCCTCGAACGCGCAGACCGTGCTGGACGCCCTCACCGAGCGGGCGGCCGGCTTCGAGACGGAGGTCCGGGACGACCGGGACGCCTACGCCCTGATCGCCGTCCAGGGCCCGGCCTCGCCGGCGATCCTGAAGTCGGTGACCGATGCCGACCTGGACGGGCTGAAGTACTACGCCGGCCTGCCCGGCACGGTCGCGGGCGTGCCCGCGCTGATAGCGCGCACGGGCTACACCGGCGAGGACGGCTTCGAGCTGTTCGTGGCCCCCGGCGACGCCGAGAAGCTGTGGCAGGCGCTGACGGAGGCCGGCGCCGAGGCGGGCCTGGTGCCGTGCGGGCTGTCCTGCCGGGACACCCTGCGCCTGGAGGCGGGCATGCCGCTGTACGGGCACGAGCTGACCACGGACACCACTCCGTTCGACGCGGGCCTGGGCCGGGTCGTGAAGTTCGACAAGCCCGGTGACTTCGTGGGCCGCGCCGCGCTGGAGGCCGCGGCCGAGCGCGCGCAGGCCGCCCCGCCGCGCAAGCTGGTCGGCCTGGTCGCCACCGGCCGCCGCGTGCCGCGCGCCGGGTACCCGGTCGTCGCCGGCGGCTCGGTGATCGGCGAGGTCACCTCCGGCGCCCCCTCCCCCACCCTCGGCAAGCCGATCGCGATCGCGTACGTGGACGCGGCCCACGCCGAGCCCGGCACGGAGGGCGTCGCCGTGGACATCCGCGGCAGCCACGAGCCCTACGAGGTGGTCGCGCTCCCCTTCTACAAGCGTGAGCGCTGACCCTCCCGGTACAGCCTCATCTCATCTGTCAAGACCTGTTGCACGAGCACTCACCCGCATCCAGGAGAATCGAGCCATGAGCAACCCCCAGCAGCTTCGCTACAGCAAGGAGCACGAGTGGCTGTCGGCCACCGACGAGAACGGTGTGGCGACGGTGGGTATCACCGAGTTCGCCGCCAACGCGCTCGGTGACGTCGTCTACGCCCAGCTCCCGGCCGTGGGCGACACCGTCACCGCGGGCGAGACCTGTGGCGAGCTGGAGTCGACCAAGTCGGTCAGCGACCTCTTCGCCCCGGTCACGGGCGAGGTCGTCGAGGCCAACCAGGACGTCGTGGACGACCCGTCGCTGGTGAACACCGCCCCCTTCGAGGGCGGCTGGCTGTTCAAGGTGAAGATCACGGACGAGCCGGCGGACCTGCTGTCCGCCGACGAGTACGCGGCCTTCGCCGCAGGCTGACCCCGCCCGCCTCCTCGCCCCAGTCCAGGAAGAACTCATGTCTCTGCTGAACAGCTCCCTCCATGAGCTCGACCCCGACGTCGCCGCCGCAGTCGACGCCGAACTCCACCGCCAGCAGTCCACCCTCGAGATGATCGCCTCGGAGAACTTCGCTCCGGTCGCGGTCATGGAGGCCCAGGGCTCGGTCCTCACCAACAAGTACGCCGAGGGCTACCCGGGCCGCCGGTACTACGGCGGCTGCGAGCACGTCGACGTCGTCGAGCAGATCGCCATCGACCGGATCAAGGCGCTCTTCGGTGCCGAGCACGCCAACGTGCAGCCGCACTCCGGCGCGCAGGCCAACGCCGCCGCGATGTTCGCCCTGCTCTCCCCCGGCGACACCATCCTGGGTCTGAACCTCGCCCACGGCGGGCACCTGACCCACGGCATGAAGATCAACTTCTCCGGCAAGCTCTACAACGTGGTCGCCTACCACGTCGACGAGAAGACCAGCCTGGTCGACATGGACGAGGTCGAGCGCCTCGCCAAGGAGCACCGCCCGAAGCTGATCATCGCGGGCTGGTCCGCCTACCCGCGCCAGCTGGACTTCGCCGCCTTCCGCCGGATCGCGGACGAGGTCGGCGCGTACCTGATGGTCGACATGGCCCACTTCGCGGGCCTGGTCGCCGCCGGGCTGCACCCCTCCCCGGTGCCGCACGCGCACGTCGTGACCACCACCACGCACAAGACCCTGGGCGGTCCGCGCGGTGGCGTGATCATGTGCAAGGCCGACCTGGCCAAGAAGATCAACTCGGCGGTCTTCCCCGGTCAGCAGGGCGGCCCGCTGGAGCACGTGATCGCGGCGAAGGCGGTGTCCTTCAAGGTCGCGGCGAGCGAGGAGTTCAAGGAGCGCCAGCAGCGCACCCTGGACGGCGCGAGGATCCTGGCCGAGCGCCTGACCCAGGCGGACGTGGCCGAGGCCGGCGTCTCGGTCCTCTCGGGCGGCACGGACGTGCACCTGGTCCTGGTGGACCTGCGCAACTCCGAGCTGGACGGCCAGCAGGCCGAGGACCGGCTGCACGAGGTCGGCATCACGGTCAACCGCAACGCCATCCCGAACGACCCGCGTCCCCCGATGGTCACCTCGGGCCTGCGGATCGGCACCCCGGCCCTGGCCACCCGAGGCTTCCAGGCGGAGGACTTCCGCGAGGTCGCCGACGTGATCGCCGAGGCCCTCAAGCCGGCCTACGACGCCGAGGCGCTGCGCGCCCGGGTCACCGCCCTGGCCGCGAAGCACCCGCTGTACCCCGGGCTGTAATCCCGGTCACTCCCGTCGGTCCGGGGCACCGTGCACACTGAAGAGTGAGGCCGGTGCCCCGCACCACGCTGATTCACCCCGCACCACCCGTACCACCGACCCGAGGAGCAACGCCACCGTGGCCATCTCCGTATTCGATCTCTTCTCGATCGGCATAGGCCCGTCCAGCTCCCACACGGTCGGCCCCATGCGCGCCGCCCGCATGTTCGTGGGGCGCCTGAAGAACGAGGGCCTGCTGGCCCACACCACGGCCGTCCGGGCCGAGCTGTACGGCTCGCTCGGCGCCACCGGCCACGGCCACGGCACCCCCAAGGCCGTCCTGCTCGGCCTGGAGGGCCACTCCCCGCGCACCGTCGACGTCGAGACCGCCGACGACGAGGTGGAGCGCATCCGCACCTCGAAGCGGCTGCGGCTGCTCGGCGCGGAGATAGGCTCCGCCCACGAGATCGACTTCGACGAGTCGACCCAGCTCATCCTGCACCGCCGCCGCGCCCTGCCGTACCACGCCAACGGCATGACCCTCTTCGCCTACGACGAGGCCGGCGCGCCGCTGCTGGAGAAGACCTACTACTCGGTCGGCGGCGGCTTCGTCGTCGACGAGGACGCGGTCGGCGAGGACCGCATCAAGCTCGACGACACCGTGCTGAAGTACCCCTTCCGCACCGGTGACGAGCTGCTGCGCCTCTCCCGCGACACCGGCCTGTCGATCTCCGCCCTGATGCTGGAGAACGAGAAGGCCTGGCGCACCGAGCAGGAGATCCGCGAGGGTCTGCTGGAGATCTGGCGCGTCATGCAGGGCTGCGTGGCCCGCGGCATGTCCCGCGAGGGCATCCTCCCCGGCGGCCTGAAGGTCCGCCGCCGCGCCGCGACCACCGCCCGCCAGCTGCGCGCCGAGGGCGACGCCCAGGCCCGCGCCATGGAGTGGGTCACCCTCTACGCCATGGCCGTCAACGAGGAGAACGCCGCCGGCGGCCGCGTCGTGACCGCCCCCACCAACGGCGCCGCGGGCATCATCCCCGCCGTCCTGCACTACTACATCAACTTCGTGCCCGGCGCGGACGAGGAGGGCGTGGTCCGCTTCCTCCTGGCCGCGGGCGCGATCGGCATGCTCTTCAAGGAGAACGCCTCCATCTCCGGCGCCGAGGTCGGCTGCCAGGGCGAGGTCGGCTCCGCCTGCTCCATGGCGGCCGGCGGCCTCGCGGAGGTCCTCGGTGGCACTCCCGAGCAGGTGGAGAACGCGGCCGAGATCGGCATGGAGCACAACCTGGGCCTGACCTGCGACCCGGTCGGCGGTCTGGTCCAGATCCCGTGCATCGAGCGCAACGGCATGGCCTCGGTCAAGGCCGTCACCGCCGCCCGCATGGCCCTGCGCGGCGACGGCCGGCACCACGTGTCCCTCGACAAGGTCATCAAGACCATGAAGGAGACGGGCGCGGACATGAAGGTCAAGTACAAGGAGACGGCGCGGGGCGGCCTCGCGGTCAACGTCATCGAGTGCTGATCCCCTTACCGGCCACGGACGGCCCCGGCACCGCTTCGAGCGGAGCCGGGGCCGTCCCGTCTCTCACCCCTCGGTGAGGTACCGGTAATGGGTGGTGATCCAGCCCTCCCCCGCGGCGCCGGGGAAGCGCGGGGCCGGATCGGGCTGCGCACCGCGCTCGCCGATTCCCTGGGCCGCACCCGGGGCGTGCTGACCGGCTTCGCCGCCCCCGCCCAGGGTGCCTACCCGGCCGTCTGGACGCCCTGTTCGAGGCCCTGCCGTTCCCTTGGCCAAGCATTCGACGGGGGGCACGGCGGTGTGGTTTGTGGTGGACCGTACACAAGCGGTGGGCGCGGGGCTTCTTGCCGCCGGTCTCACCCTGTGTGAAAATCTACTCACGTCGCGTCAGGCCGCGCCTCAACTGGTGGGGAGACCCGCAGGAGTTCATCTGTTCCGCAGGTGGATTCCTCAGGATCTCTCACAGCCGGGAGGTTACGCGGTGGACGGCAAGCGCGTGGAACGTCGCGCCATTGACAACAAAACAAGGGATCCCTGCCCCAAAGCGCCCGCTTTTCGTGACAACGCCGTGAGCGGGCAGCACTCTTCTGACTCTGAGGCATTGGAAGGCCAACATTCCGGGAAGCGGGCCTGGGATCTCCGCATCAAGCGGGCCGCGTCGGTGGTCGGCTTGATCGGCGCGTGTCTCCACGCCACGTACTGGGGGATTCAGCTCTTCGAGCATCGACCGGTCGAATCCCCCAAGGTGACGATCGCGCCCGGCGCGAAGTCCTAGGACTTCCCCGGACGTTCGCCACGAAGGCCGCGCTTGGGCCGTCCTGGACCGAGCGCGGCCTTCCGAAACCGGACAGTCGCGATCCCGCACCACCGCGCCCCCGCTCCCGCTCCCGCTCCCGCTCCCGCCAGAGCGCCGCGCATCACATCGTGCGTGGTGGGAGGGGCCCATGCCCGAATTGTTCAGGGTTCCGCTGGAGAGCGGCGGCTCCGTGCTGGTCGAGGTCGGGGACGGGGCGCAGGCGGTCGTCCGGGTGGCCAGGCCCGGTGGCGGGGTCGTGGCCGAGGCCACCGAGACGCTGGAGCGGGGCTGGAGAGCGTGCGGGACGCCGCGCACGCCGTGCTCGGCAAGGTCGCGGATCTGCCGCGGCAGGCCGACAGGATCACCCTGGAGCTCGGGCTCAAGCTGTCGGCGGAGGCGCCGTCCCCGCCGGGACGTCCCGCGTCACGGCCTTCCTCGCCGGCTCCGGGGACGTCGTCAGCGTCCGGCCGGGGACGGTGGAGCGATGGGGGCCCGGCGGGCCGGCGGCCAGGATCCGGATTCCGGCCACCGTCGGCGTTCGGGCTGTCGTACCCTCACCCGATGGCGACCGCCTGCTGCTGAGCCTGCCTCAGGGAACGGAGGCGGCCCTCGTAGTGGTACGGGCGTCCGCCGAGAGCTGGGCCGCCGGGCTGTGCTCGCGCGTCACACGGGACATCTCACGGGGGGATCTGGGAACGGTGCGTTACGGAATGCTGGAGCGCGTCCTGCTGGGGGTGACGGCATGCCCCGACCGGTAGGGATCCGCGCCGTCGCGATGGGATTCTGTCTGCTGCTGGTGACGGCCTGCGGGTCGTCGGCGGCGGGTGGCCGGCCGGCCGCGAGCCCGTCCGTCCTGCTGTGGAGCCCCGGGGCCGGCGGCGGTTCGCCGTCGGCACGCGGGGACGAGCCGTTCGACCTGGACCGCGCTGTGCTGCGCGTCAAGCGCCTCGGCTACACGGTGGACGACGAACCCGCCGCGCTGAAGAAGCTCCGCGGGCCGCTGCGCGCCCTCCACGGCCACTGCACGAACTCCGCCGACGGCACCTGCGTGTCCGTCTTCTTCTTCCTGGGCAACGAGTACGCCGGCTACGACGCCGCGGGCATCGCCCAGTCCACGATCGAGAGCCAGGACGGCACGACGGTCACCCTCTCCTACCCCGTCTACGCCCCCACGGACCCGCAGTGCTGCGCGTCCGGCGGCACCAGCCGGTACCGGGCGCGCTGGCAGGACGGCAAGGTGACCTTCACACCCCCGCTGCCGGCCAATCCGAACCACCCGGAGTCCTGACGCGGACGGTTCGGTCGCGTTCAGTCGCGGGTCTCCGCCCGCAGCCACGCCAGATAGTCCTCGCCGCCCGCCGTCACGGGCGTCACGATGATCTCCGGGACGTCGTAGGAGTGCTCGCGCCTGATGTGCTCCTCCAGCGCGGCGTACCGGTCGGCCGGGGTCTTGTAGAGGACGCGCCACTCGGTCGCGGTCTCGACCGCCCCCTGCCACCGGTAGACGCTGGTGACGGGCCCGTCGATCTGGGCGCAGGCGGCCAGCCGGCGCTCGACGGCGGTGGCGGCCAGGTGCCGCGCCGCGTCGGCGCTGTCGGTGGTGGTCGAGACGGTGACGTACAGGGCGTCCTGCCGGGGTTCCCGCATGGCGCCGACCGTATCGCAGGGGCGGGCGGCTCCCGGCCGGAGGGCGTTGTCAGTGGGGGCCCGTACGCTCGTGGGCATGGGTTACGCAGATCTCCGCGAGCTCCGGAGCGCGCTCACGACCGCCTCGGACATCGCCTTCGCTCTCGACGCCGCGCCCGCGCCCCATGAGGCCGACCAGCTTCAGGAGGCCCTGCGCCGGGCGCTCGCGGCGGCCGGCGCGCTCGGCGCCGGAATGGGCGCGACGGGATGCGCGGAGCACCCGAGGGGCGCGGTGGATCCGCTGTACGGGGACGAGGAGAGTCCGCTGCCGCCGGGCTGGGGCCGGTGTCTGCTGTGCAACGACCGACGGCGCCGGGCCGGCGCGCAGCGGCGGGGCTGGCGCTGACCCGGGGCCGGTTCTCGGTCAGGCGTTCAGGGAAGCCCAGAACTCCTCGAAGGAGAGCACGCCGTCGCCGTTGCCGTCCTTCTCGTTGATGATGGCCTGGGCCACGGTCTCGGTGACATGGTGGTCGCCGAGCTGCGCCATGGCCCTCTTGTACTCGGCCGCGGTGATGAACCCGTCGCCGTCGATGTCGAAGCGCTCGAACGCCTTGCGTGCTTCCTCGATGCTCGCCATGGGAGCCTCCCCTGTGATGTGTCGGTGGACCGGCACAGATTAGCCCCCGGCGGTGAAGCTTCCGCCGCCGGTCACCAGTCGCAGGTAGCGGTCCCAGTCCCAGTGCGGTCCGGGGTCGGTGTGGGTGGAGCCGGGGACCTCGGAGTGGCCGATGATGTGCTCGCGGGTCTTGGGGATGCCGTAGCGGTCGCAGACGGCCGCGGTGAGCCGGGCGGAGGCGCGGTAGAGGGCGTCGGTGAAGTACTCGGGCCGGTCGATCCAGCCCTCGTGCTCGATGCCGATGCTGCGGGTGTTGTAGTCCCAGTTGCCGGCGTGCCAGGCGATGTCCTTCTCGCGCACGAACTGTCCGACGTAGCCGTCGGCGGAGGCGACCATGTAGTGCGCGGAGACGCGGGACGCCGGGTCCTGAAAGATCTTGACCGCGTCGGGGAAGGTCTCCTGGGTGACGTGGACGACGACCAGCTCGACGGGGTACGAGGCGGGTCTGCGGGAGACGGTGTAGTCGGCACTGCTGGCCGGGATCCAGTGGGTGGGCGGGTAGGACAGGGATTCCCGGGTCAGGGGATCCGTTTCCATGGGGGCCTCCCGATGCAGACCTCCGGAGATCTGCATAAAGATAGGGCGGAACGGTGGGCCATTCACTGATTACAAGGCGGGTGGCGGAACTCACCTTGGATCAAGGGTGTCTCGCTTTGGTATTGACGTACCCCGTCTGTCATAGTCGACGCCAGCGACCCCCATTGACCCGGGCCAGGTCGTTCTTGCGCCGCGGGCGACACCCCACCCCTGCCCGCGGCCCCTCGAAGAGGCCCCCAGGCCGTCACCCCTCGACTCGCACCCCGAGATCGACAACGACGGACGGGGGCCTCTTCGACGTCCGGGCGCGCCCCCGCTCTGCCGGCCGCCGCCTCAGGCGCGGTCGGCGACGCGCATCTCGAACCAGGTCGTCTTGCCGCGCGCCAGCAGGTCGACGCCCCAGCGGTCGGACAGCTTGTCGACCAGGAAGAGGCCCCGGCCGCTGACGTCCAGCTCGCGCACGGGCATCAGACAGGGCAGCCCGCGCGAGGGGTCGCGCACCTCTATCCGCATCCAGCCGCGCCGGCGCGCCATGCGCAGCCCGAAGGAGCGGGCGCCGGTGTGCCGCACGGCGTTGCCCACGAGCTCGGAGACCAGCAGGACGGCGTGCTCGGTGATCATGGCGGACAGGCCCCAGTGGCGCAGGACCACGGACTGGGTCAGCCGGCGGGCGGCGACGGCGGATTCGGGGCGGGAGGGCAGCCGGACCTCGCCGAGGGTCGGATTGCCGAACAGCTCGAACGCCTTGAGCGCCAGCTCGTCCTCCACCGTCGGGGTCCACCGCGCGGGGGCCGTGCCGACCCGCTGCCGTGGCTGCTCCGTTCCCTCCAGGCCCGCCATGCCCCCATGATGGCCGTCGCAAGGGCGCCAGGGAGGGGAACCACGGGATTCCCCATACCGGAAGGTAGCGCTCCACCGGCCCGGGGCGACATATGCCAGGGGCCTGCGTCCCCCCGGCACTTCCCGGCTGACCTGCGCCGACCGGCCCGCTCCGATGATCGTCGAGCGGGCCGCGACCAGCCGTCGGAAGGGGGCTCACACCTGACAGAATTCCCCCACAAGAGGCACCCGGGGCGTACGCCCGTCCCGGCGGGGCCGCGCGGGACCGGCGTCGCACTCCGGAGCAAATCCCGTCGGTTCAGACGAACTTGGCCTTGCCGGGGCCGTCCTCGACGAAGCTGCGCATACCGATCTCGCGGTCCTCGGTGGCGAACAGCCCGGCGAACCAGTTGCGCTCGATGGCGAGTCCGGTGTCGATGTCGGTCTCCAGCCCGGTGTCGATCGCCTCCTTGGCGGCGCGCAGCGCGATGGCGGGACCGGAGGCCAGCCGGGACGCCCAGGTGTGCGCCTGCTCGTACACCTCGGCGGCCGGCACCACGCGGTCGACCAGGCCGAGGGCGAGCGCCTCGTCCGCCTTGACCTGACGGCCGGTGAAGATGAGGTCCTTGGCCTTGGAGGGGCCGATGAGCCGGGAGAGGCGCTGGGTGCCGCCGGCGCCCGGGATGAGGCCGAGCAGGATCTCGGGCTGGCCGAGCTTGGCGTTGTCGGCCGCGATCCGGAAGTCGGCGCACAGCGCGAGCTCGCAGCCGCCCCCGAGGGCGTAGCCGGTGACGGCGGCGACGACCGGCTTGGGGACGCGGGCCACGGCGGTGAAGGAGTCCTGGAGCCCCCGGGACCGCGCCACCATGGCGGCGTGGTCCATGTTCTGCATCTCCTTGATGTCCGCGCCGGCCGCGAACACCTTCTCCCCGCCCCAGATCACGACGGCCCGGACGTCCTCACGACGGGTCACCTCCTCGGCCAGCTCGCGCAGCCGGTCCTGGGTGGCGATGTCCAGTGCGTTCATCGGCGGGCGGTCCAGTCGGATGGTGCCGACGCCCTCGGCGACCTCAAGATGCGCAGTCATGGCGTCAGGTTAGTACCGGTCAACGAGCGGCGGCCCGGTGCACTTGGTCACAGTGCACCGGGCCGCCACGGGAGCGATGAGGACTCAGCCGTTCAGGGCGCTGCCCTTGGTCCATTCCGACCACGGCATGTTCCAGCCGTTGAGCCCGTTGTCGGGCTGGATCGTCTTGTCCTTGGAGTTCTTGACGACGACCACGTCGCCGATCATGGAGTTGGAGAAGAACCAGGAGGCCGGGGTGGAGGGGTCGCCGCCGCCGCGCTCGTCGAACAGGCCCACGCAGCCGTGGCTGACGTTCTCGGAGCCGAAGGTGGACTCGCCCGACCAGTAGTTGCCGTGGATGAAGGTGCCCGAGGTGGACAGGCGCATGGCGTGCGGGACGTCCTTGATGTCGTACTCGCCGCCGAAGCCGACCGTGTCGCCGTTCATGCGCGTCACGTCGTACTTCTCGCTGATGACCATCTGGCCGTTGTAGGTGGAGTGGCCGGGGCCGCCGGCGGAGATCGGGACGGTCTTGAGGACCTTGCCGTCGCGCTCGACGGTCATCGTGTGGTTCTCGGCGTCGACCGTGCTGACCTGGCTGCGGCCGATGGTGAACTTCACCGTCTTGTTCTGGGTGCCGTAGACGCCCTCGCGGCCCTGGACGCCGTCGAGGTTCATGGTCAGCGTGACCTTGGTGCCGGGCGCCCAGTACTTCTCGGGCCGGAGGTCGAGGCGGTCGTTGCCGAACCAGTGGCCCACGACGGGCACGGCCGGGTCGGTGGTCACCTTGACGGCGCGCTCGACGGCCTTGGGGTCGGTGATGCCACGGCTGAAATTGAGCGATACGGGCATGCCCACGCCGACGGTGCTGCCGTCCTCCGGCGTGAAGTAGCCGACGAAGGTGTTCTTCGGGGTGAGCGTCGTGAAGGTGGCGTGCTTGGCGGACGAATGGCCGTCCTTGTCCTTGGCCACCGCGTCCACCGTGTACTTCGCGGAGGCGCCCAGGTGCCCGGTCGGCTCCCAGGCCGAGCCGTTGCCGGATATCTTGCCCTCGACCGTGTGGCCCTTGTCGTCGGCGACCTTGACGGACGTCAGGCTGCCCTTGTCGGCCGTCACCTTCAGCGCGCCGCTCGTCGCGACGTCGGTGGCGCCGTCCTTGGGCGCGATGTTCACCACCGCCTGGGAGGCGGCGTTGTCGCTGCTCTTGCCGTCGGCCTTCCCGCCGTTGTCCGAGCCGCCGTCACAGGCGCTGACCAGGGTCAGCACGGCGCCGAGCAGCAGCGCGGACATGCCGGCCCGGCGGCCGCGGCTCCTCGATATCGGCTGCACGTTCAAAACGGTTCTTCTCCCCTCGCACGGCGCGCGCCACGCGACGCCCTCTGAGCGCGGCACACGCGCATGGCGATAGATAACCACACGGCCGCGCCCGCGCTGACCACGCGTATGTCACCGTTCAGTCCCAAATGGGAACGGTGCGAAGAGCCGTGCGCACAGTGCGGCGGGGGTGGCCGGAGTGGGGCGGTGGATTCCGGCCGCCGCCCCACCGTACGTCAGCGCAGCGCGGAGCCCGCCCGCCAGAGGTCCCAGGGCATGTTCCAGCCGCCCAGCCCGTTGTCCGGAGAGACCGTGCGCTCGTGGGAGTTGACGACCTCGACGACGTCGCCGACCAGCGAGGATCCGTAGAACCAGCCGGCCGGGCTGGCGGGGTCGCCGCCCTGGGTGTCGCGCAGGCCGATGCACCCGTGACTGGTGTTCAGGGTGCCGAAGGCATCCGGGCTCGCCCAGTAGTTCCCGTGCAGAAAGGTTCCGGAGGCGGTCAGCCGCATCGCGTGCGGAACATCCGAGATGTCGTACTCGCCACCGAATCCGACCGTGTCACCGTTCATTCGGGTCATGTCGGACTTCTCGGTGATGACCATCCTGCCGTTGTACGTCTCGGTACCCGGGGCACCCGCCGTGACCGGGATCGTCCGCAGCGGCCGGCCGTCCCGTACGACACGCATCGTGTGCGCGGCGGCGTCCACCGTGCTGACCTGGCTGCGGCCGACGGTGAAGGAGACGGTCTTGCGCTGCGCGCCGTAGACGCCGGGTGCGCCCCGCACGTCGCGCAGCCGCAGGTCGACGGTGACCCGGGTGCCGGGCCTCCAGTAGTGGCGCGGGCGGAAGTCCAGCCGGGCGGGCCCGAACCAGTGTGCGGCGACCTCGGTCGGCGGGTCCGCCCGGACGTGCACGGCGCGTTCGACGGCGGCCCGGTCGGTGATGGCCCGGCTGAAGCCGAGCGAGACGATCATTCCGGTGCCGACGACGGGGCGCGGCTCGGGTGTGAAGAATCCGACGAAACGATACGGCGGTACATAAGTGGTGAATCCGATGTGCCGGGTGGTGTGGCGGCCGGCCCGGTCGTGGGCGGCCGCGTCCACGGTGTAGCGGGCGGCGAGCCCGAGCGGGGCGGGCTCCTCGGGCCGCCAGCTGTGACCGTCGGCGGAGATCCGGCCGGGCACGGTGCGCCGTCCGTCGCCCGAGACCTCGGTGACGCGCACCTCTTCCAGCCGGCCGTAGGGCGCCCGCACCGCGATCCGCTCCGTCGCGGGGACGCCGCTCGCGCGGTCGCCCGGGGAGATGCGGATCAGGTCGGACAGCGGTCGCGCGTCGTCCGCCGGTGCCGCCGCGCTGACCACGGAAGACGGCGCCCCGCTCGTGGTCACGCACCCGCCGAGGGCGACCAGGGACGCGAGCACGGCCAGGGCGCGCCGCGCGCGCGAAAGTGCAAGTGTCACATTCGTCCCAACGACGAGCATCCCCGCGGGAAACGACGCTGCACTCGCTTGCTGCGCCCGATCACACGTGTGAGCGCATGCGCGGTTCTGGGAAGGTACGGGAGCAGGACGTATCGCCAGACACCCGGAAGGGGACCCCGGGTGCCCGGCGCGCTACCCGAGAGCCGCCGGAGGCGAACAGGTGTCGAGCGCAGCCGAACAAGAGGCGGGACAGGAGCCCGAGTTCACACGGGGTACGGGCCGGGGCCACACCGCCGTCACGGCCGGCGTCAACGGCCGGCCCAGGCCCGTGCCCCGGCCGCGGACCGCGCCGCCGGGCACGGCGGTGTGGCCCGGCTCCCCGGAGCCGCTGGGGGCGGCCTCCGGGACGGGCCCGGGCGGGGTGGCGGGCACGAACTTCGCGCTGTGGGCCGGCGGGGCGGAGGCCGTCGAGCTGTGCCTCTTCGGCGAGGACGGCGAGGACGGCGAGAGCCGGCATCCGCTGACCCGGTCGACCCACGAGGTCTGGCACGGCTTCCTCCCGGGCGTGGCCCCCGGCACCCGCTACGGCTACCGCGTCCACGGCCGCTGGGACCCCTGGACGGGTGCCCGCTGGAACCCGGCCAAGCTGCTCCTGGACCCGTACGCCCGCGCCGTCGACGGCGACTTCCGGCTGCCGCCCGAGGTGTACGGACACGTGCGCGACTGGCCGCAGCAGCACGTCGCGGACACCGTGCGCGACGAGCGGGACTCCGCCCCGCACGTCCCCAAGGGCGTGGTCGTCGCCGGGGACGCCCCGGACGAGTGGGCCGACGACCGCCGCCCGGAAACCCCATGGGCCGACACCGTCCTCTACGAACTCCACGTGCGCGGCTTCACCATGCGTCACCCCGGCGTCCCCGAACCCCTGCGCGGCACCTACGCCGGGCTGGCGCACCCGGCCGCGATCGAGCACCTGACCGGACTGGGGGTGACGGCGCTCGAACTGCTGCCGGTGCACCAGTTCGCGCACGAGGACCATCTGCTGCGGCGCGGCCTGCACAACTACTGGGGCTACAACTCCATCGGCTACTTCGCGCCGCACGCCGCCTACGCCGCCTCCGGTACGCGCGGCCAGCAGGTGGGCGAGTTCAAGCGGATGGTCCGCGCCCTGCACGCGGCCGGCATCGAGGTGATCCTGGACGTGGTCTACAACCACACCGCCGAGGGCGGCGAGCTGGGCCCCACGCTGTCGCTGCGCGGCATCGACAACCGCCGCTACTACCGCCTCCAGGCCGATCCGCGCCGCTACGCCGACTACACCGGCTGCGGCAACACCCTCCACGTGCTGCGGCCGCACGTGCTCCGCCTGATCACCGACTCGCTGCGCTACTGGGTGACCGAGATGGGCGTCGACGGCTTCCGCTTCGACCTGGCGGCGACCCTGGCCCGCACCGCGGACGACGTCGACATGCTCGCGCCCTTCCTCTCCGTCCTCGCCCAGGACCCCGTGCTGCGCCGGGTCAAGCTCATAGCCGAACCCTGGGACGTGGGCCCCGGCGGCTACCGCGCCGGGGCCTTCCCCCCGCCCTGGGCGGAGTGGAACGACCGCTACCGAGACGCCGTGCGCGACTTCTGGCGGGGCGCCCTGCCGGACGTCCGCGACCTCGGCTACCGGCTCTCCGGCTCCAGCGACCTCTACGGCTGGGGCGGCCGCCGCCCGTACGCCTCCGTCAACTTCGTCACCGCGCACGACGGCTTCACCCTGCGCGACCTGGTCTCCTACGACCGCAAGCACAACGAGGCCAACGGCGAGGGCAACCGCGACGGCACGTCCGACAACCGCTCCTGGAACTGCGGCGCCGAGGGCGAGACGGGCGACGCCGGCATCCGCGCCCTGCGCCGCCGGCAGACCCGCAATCTGCTCGCCACGCTGCTGCTGTCCACGGGCGTGCCCATGCTCGTCGCCGGGGACGAGATGGGGCGCACGCAGGGCGGCAACAACAACGCCTACTGCCAGGACAACGAGACCGGCTGGGTGGACTGGTCACTGCTGGACGACCCGGGCTGGCGGGCCCTGGCCGACCTGTGCTCCCGCCTCCTCGCCCTGCGCCGCGCCCACCCGGCGCTGCGCGGCGACGCCTTCTACTCCGGCCGCCCGCAGGGCGCGGACGGGCTGCGCGACCTGGCGTGGTTCACGCCGGGCGGCACGGAGATGACCGAGTCCGACTGGTACGCCCAGTCCACCACCCTCGGCATGTACCTCTCCGGCCGCGACCTCCCCCGGCACGACCCGCGGGGCGCCCCGGTCACGGACGACAGCTTCCTCACCGTCCTGCACGCCGGCCCGCGCCCGGTCCGCTTCGTCCTGCCGGGGCCGCCGTGGGCCGAGCGCTACGAACTGCTGGCCGACACCTCCCGCGAGGAACAACGCTCGGCCCCGGGCACCCGCCGCCGGGCGGGTACGCGGGTGACGGTGCCGGGGCGGTCGGTGCAGCTGTGGCGGGCCGTGCCGCCGTGCGCGGCGGGCACCGCTCACACCTGCGATCCGGAGGGGGCGGATCCGGCCTCGCCGAGGTAGCAGGTGTACTCGCCGTCGCGTTTCCTGATGCCCTTGCCCACGGAGTGGCCCGCCATATGACCCGTCGTGGAGCGGTCCTGCCACCACTCCTCCGGTGAGGCGCCGAACTCCTTGCGGCACAGCGCCCAGGCCTCCCTCGATGCGGCCTCCGCGCTGACGTCCTCCCCTTCGCCCGTCAGATGGACGGGCACGTGGGCGACGACGCGCAGATCGTGCGGGCGACCGCAGTCCACGGCGCGGGCGAGGCCCTCCGCACCGGGATCCGTGACCCGCCGGCCGCAGGCCCCCGGAGACAGCTCCGCGAATGGGGTGAGCACCTTGGTGGCGTCGGCGGCCGACGCGGCGTCGGGGAGGGGGTGGGCGGGCTTGTCGCCGTAGCCGGAGAGCTCGTAGGTCGCCTTGATGCTCGTGATGTCCTTCGGCGTGCCCGACCCCGGGGACAGCAAGGACGTGAGGTCCATCGACACGGCGGTCAGCCGGCCCCGGGGGTCGGTGTGGACCTCCAGCGCGACCGGTGCGCCCGGCCCCTGCCCGACCTCGTTCTCGCTCAGGTTGCGGGGGTCGCCCACCGCACCGCGGAAGGCACGGGGGAGGATCTCGCCCGCGCGGAGCCCGGTCACGGTGGCCCGGTAGCGGCGGCTACCGTTCTCGAATGTCTCCGGCTCACCCTGGAGCGTCGCCCCGGAAATGAATTCGGCGATGGTGCGCCCGTAGGGCGCGAAGGTCCCGGCGTACGCGCGGACGTCGGCGGTCGCCGCGAACAGCTCGGTCGAGCCGGTGAACGGGTAGCGCAACCAGCCCTCCTCGCCCCGGACGTAGACGTCGTGCCCGGCGACGGCGAGGGCCGTCGTTCCGGGGCGTCCCAGAGCCGCCCGCGCGGGAAAGCCGTCCGGAACGCGCACCGTGCGCTCCGCATAAGCCGTCTCGTGGACGAAGTCCTGTTCGCCCCGGGTGGTCTCCACGGCATCGCCGGCGGCGGAGCCGTACGTGACGGTGGAGGTGAAGCGGGCCGTGCCCGCCTTCTGCAGCACGTCCCGCAGCGGGGCGAGACCGGCGGCCGCCGGCGGGGCCTCGGCAGTCGGCGAGCCCGTCGCGCGCGGGGAAGCCGTCGGAGACCCCCCGCAGGCGACCGCCCCCACCAGTAACGACGCCAGCACCACTGCTCTTCGCCCACGACGCATCGCGGCCCCACCCCTTGAAGCACTCGAACAACTGTCGCCCTATACCTACACCAGACTCTCCTGCCACGCCTGGTGCAGCTCCGCGAACCGTCCGCCCGCCGCGGACAGTTCGTCCGGCGTGCCGTCCTCCACCACGCGCCCCGCCTCCATCACCAGTACCCGGTCCGCGATGGACACCGTGGACAGCCGGTGCGCGATGACCACGGCCGTGCGGCCCCGCAGGACCGTGCGCATCGCGTGCTGCACCGCCCGCTCGCCCGGGATGTCCAGCGAGGACGTGGCCTCGTCGAGGATGAGCACGGCCGGGTCGGCGAGCAGGGCGCGGGCGAAGGAGACCAGCTGGCGCTGGCCGGCCGAGATGCGTCCGCCCCGCTTGCGGACGTCGGTGTCGTAGCCGTCCGGGAGGGCGGCGATGAAGTCGTGGGCGCCGATCGCCCTGGCGGCCTGTTCGATCTCCGCGCGGGTCGCGTCCGGGCGGCCGATGGCGATGTTGTCGGCGACCGTCCCGGAGAACAGGAACGCCTCCTGGGTCACCATCACCACACCGCGCCGCAGGTCCGGGCCGGCGAGGTCGCGCAGGGGGACGCCGTCGAGCAGGACGCGGCCCTCGGTGGGGTCGTAGAAGCGGGCCAGCAGCTTCGCGAGCGTGGACTTGCCGGCACCCGTCGAGCCGACGACCGCCACCGTCTGCCCGGCGTGCAGGGTGAGGTCGAAGCGGGGCAGGACCTCGGTGCCCGTGCGGTAGGCGAAGCGCACGCCGTCGAAGACCACCTCGCGGCCGGGCCGGCCCGCCGGGCGCTCCGGCAGGGGCACGGGCGCGGCCGGCTCGGGCACGGAGGGGCGCCGGGCCAGCAGGCCGGCGATCTTCTCCAGGGAGGCGGCGGCCGACTGGTAGGAGTTCAGGAACATGCCGAGCCGGTCGATCGGGTCGTACAGCCGCCGCAGATAGAGGACGGAGGCGGCGAGCACGCCCAGGCCCAGGCTGCCGTCGGCGACCCGGTAGGCGCTCCACACCACGATCGCCGCCAGCATGCTGTTGGCCACCAGCCGGGAGGAGACCACGTAGCGGGCCATCTCCAGCGACGCGTCACCGTTGCTGCGCCGGTGCCGGGCGTTGAGTTCGTCGAAGTGCTCGTCGTTGACGCGCTCCCGGCGGAAGGCCTGGACCGGCCGGATGCCGTTCATGGTCTCGGTGAACTTCACGATGACCGCGGCGATGGCGGACGACCGCTCGCGGTAGACGACCGCGGCCCGGCGGCGGTACGTGCGCACGCGCCAGTACAGCGGCAGGAGGGACAGCAGGGCGGCGGCGCCGGTCCACCCGTCGAGGTAGAGCAGCGTCGCGGAGACGTAGACGACCGCCAGGGCGACGCCGATGAGTTCCTGCAGGCCGTCGTTGAGCAGCTCGCGGATGGACTCGACGTCGGTGGTGGCGCGGGAGATCAGCCGGCCGGAGGTGTAGCGCTCGTGGAAGTCCACGCTCAGGGCCTGCGCGTGGCGGAAGATACGGCCGCGCAGGTCGAGCAGGGCGTCCTGGCCGACGCGCGCGGACAGCCGGACGAAGGCCAGTTGCAACAGGCCCGAGGCCAGCGCGCAGAGGAGGTAGCCGGCCGCGACCGCGACGAGCGGCCCGTGGTCGCCCCGGCGTACGGCCGGCACGCCCCGGTCGATGGCGTACGCGACGAGCAGCGGGCCCGCCTGCACGGCGGCCTGCTGGAGGAGCAGCAGGACGACCGTGAGCCGGACCCGGCCGCGGGCCGGCGCGAGCAGCGAGCGCAGCAAAGCGAACGAGGCGCCCTTCGGGGCGGGCAGCACGTCCCGGTCGAAGAGGTCGCCGTCGTCGGCCGCGGCGGGCCCTGCGGGTCCGGCGGCGGGCCGGTCCTCCTCGGCGGTCGGCTGGTCGGAGACGCTGGTGGTCGTCATCGGGGACCACCCCCTTCGTGGCCGGACATGAGCGAGGCGTACTCCGGGTTGTCGCGCAGGAGTTCATGGTGGGTGCCCACGGCCGTGACGCGCCCGCGCGAGAGCAGCGCCACCCGGTCCGCGAGCAGGACGGTGGAGGGGCGGTGGGCGACGACGAGGGCCGTGGTGGTGGCCAGGACCTCCCGCAGCGCCGACTCGACGAGGGCCTCGGTGTGCACGTCGAGCGCGGACAGCGGATCGTCGAGGATGAGGAAGCGGGGGCTGCCGACGACCGCGCGGGCCAGCGCGAGCCGCTGCCGCTGGCCGCCGGACAGGCTGAGCCCCTGCTCGCCGACCTGGGTGCGGTGGCCCTCGGGCAGGGCGTGCACGAAGCCGGCGGCCTGGGCGACGGCCAGCGCCCGTTCCAGGTCGGCCTCCTGGGCGCCCTCCGCGCCCATCAGGACGTTCTCGCCGGCGCTCGCGGAGAAGAGGGTCGGCTCCTCGAACGCCACCGAGACCAGCTCGCGCAGCCGCTCGCGCGGCAGGTCGGTGATGTCCACGCCGTCGAGGGTGATGCGGCCGGCCGTCGCCTCGTGCAGCCGGGGGACGAGCGAGATGAGCGTGGTCTTCCCGCTGCCCGTGGTGCCGACGAGGGCCATGGTCTCGCCGGGACGTACGTGCAGGTCGACGCCGCGGAGGACGGGCGGGGCCCCGGCGGGCGCGTCGGGATAGCGGAACTCGACGCCCTCCAGCCGCAGTCCGCCCGTGGCCCCCGCGCCCGGTGCGGGGGCCGTGCCGCCGGTGCCGGCCTCCGGTGCGTCCATGACCTCGAAGAAGCGGTCCGTCGCCGCGGCGGCGTCCTGGGTGACGGCCAGCAGGAAGCCGATCGACTCCACCGGCCAGCGCAGCGCCAGCGCCGTGGACAGGAAGGCCACCAGCGTGCCGGCCGACAGGCCGCCGTCGGCCACCCGCACCACGCCGAACACCAGCGCCGCCCCGATCGCCAGCTCCGGCAGGATCATGATGAGCGCCCAGAGGGCGCCCAGCAGCCGGGCCTTGCGCAGCTCCGTCCCGCGCAGCCGCTCGCCGAGTAGGGCGAAGGCCCGCTCCTGGCTGCGGTGCCGGCCGAAGCCCTTGGTGACGCGGACGCCCAGCACGCTCTCCTCGACGGCCGTCGTCACGTCGCCGGCCTGGTCCTGGGCCCGGCGCGCGGCCCGCGAATAGCGCTCCTCGAAGTACGCGCAGAGCACCACCATCGGCAGCACCGGGGCGAGCAGCACCAGGCCCAGCGTCCAGTCCTGGAGCAGCAGGATCACGCATCCGGCGACGATCGTGACGCCGTTGACGAGCAGGAAGACCAGCGGGAAGGCGAGGAAGATGCGCAGCAGCATCAGGTCCGTCGTGCCGCGCGAGAGCAACTGACCCGACGGCCAGCGGTCGTGGAAGGAGACCGGCAGCCGTTGCAGATGGCGGTAGAGGGCCGCCCGCATGTCCGCCTCGACGCCCGCCAGCGGGCGCGCCAGCAGCACCCGCCGCACCCCGAACAGCCCGGCCTCGGCCGCGCCGAGCAGCAGCAGCGCGAGCCCGCCCGCCCACACCCCGGAGGGGTCCCGCCCGGCGACGGGACCGTCGACGATCCACTTCAGCGCGAGCGGTATCACCAGGCTCAGACAGGAGGCCACGACCGCGACCGCCGCGGCCACCGCCAGCTTCCCGCGGACCGGCCGCACGTACGGCCACAGACGGCACAAGGAGCGTACGGCGGAGCGCCGTTCGGCAGGGGGCGGCGGTTCATCGTTTCCGGTCATCGATGGGGAGCCTAGGGTTCCCCGCGCGGGCGCTCACTCGGTTTTTCGGCCCGGTTCCGCGGTCGTGGGGCCGCCCGGCCCGCTATCCGGACAGCGATCTCTGGCCAACGGACAGAATCCGGCCAACTTGTTGACGCGCCCCTGACATTCCTACGACAGCGGTGGCACTCTTCACCTCGACTGGCGCGGGGCACCCCCACACTCCCCACCACCCCGTGACGATCACCTTCATCTTCCCCCCTCTCTCATGTGCTCTGCCGTGCTCTGCCCGGACGGCCGTCTCGCCGCCCGGCGTCTCCGGCCACGCCCACCGCGTGGTCACCGCAGAAGGAGTCAGTGTGAGACCAACCCCCCATGGACGTGCCGTCGCGACCGGCGCACTCGTCGCCGTCACCGCCATGCTCGCCGTCGGAGTGCAGGCCGGTACGGCCGGCGCGCGGACCACCGACGCCGCCCAGCAGGCGGGCGGCCAGCGGATCGCCAAGGCCGACCCCGGAGCGATGCCCGCCAAGCTCTCGCCGTCGCAGCGCGCGGAACTCATACGCGGCGCCAACGCGACCAAGGCGAAGACCTCGCGGACGCTGGGCCTCGGCGGCAAGGAGCAGCTGGTCGTCAAGGACGTCGTGCAGGACGTCGACGGCACGCTGCACACCCGGTACGAGCGCACCTACGACGGTCTGCCCGTCCTGGGCGGCGACCTCGTGGTCGAGACCGCGAAGAGCGGTGCCGTCAAGACCGTCGCCAAGGCGAACAAGGCCCGGCTCGCCGTGCCCACGACCACCCCGTCCCTCGCCGCCTCGGCGGCCGAGAAGGACGCCGTGAAGGCCGCCCAGGCGCAGGGATCGAAGGCCACCAAGGCCGACTTCGCCCCGCGCAAGGTGATCTGGGCCGCCCAGGGCACCCCCGTGCTGGCCTACGAGACCGTCGTCGGCGGGCTCCAGGAGGACGGCACGCCCAACCAGCTGCACGTGATCACGGACGCGAAGACCGGCAAGAAGCTCTTCGAGTTCCAGGGGATCAAGCAGGGCACCGGCAACACCCAGTACAGCGGCAAGGTCACCATCGGCTCCACGCAGTCGGGCAGCTCGTACCAGCTCAACGACACGACGCGCGGCGGCCACAAGACGTACAACCTGAACCACGGCTCGTCCGGCACCGGCACGCTGTTCACCAGCTCCAACGACGTGTTCGGCAACGGCACGACCAGCGACCCGGCGACCGCCGGCGCCGACGCGGCCTACGGCGCGCAGCTGACGTGGGACTACTACAAGAACGTGCACGGCCGCTCCGGCATCCGCGGTGACGGCCAGGGCGCCTACAGCCGGGTGCACTACGGCAACAGCTACGTCAACGCGTTCTGGGACGACAGCTGCTTCTGCATGACCTACGGCGACGGTTCCGGCAACTCCAAGCCGCTGACCTCGATCGACGTCGCCGCGCACGAGATGACGCACGGCGTCACCTCGGCCACCGCCAACCTCACCTACAGCGGGGAGTCCGGTGGCCTGAACGAGGCGACCTCGGACATCATGGCGGCCGCCGTCGAGTTCTGGGCCAACAACCCCTCCGACCCGGGCGACTACCTGGTCGGCGAGAAGATCAACATCAACGGCAACGGCACCCCGCTGCGCTACATGGACAAGCCGAGCAAGGACGGCAGCTCCAAGGACGCGTGGTACTCCGGCCTCGGCGGCATCGACGTGCACTACTCCTCGGGCCCGGCCAACCACTGGTTCTACCTGGCCTCCGAGGGCAGCGGCCCGAAGGACGTCAACGGCGTGCACTACGACAGCCCCACCTCGGACGGGCTGCCGGTCACGGGCATCGGCCGGGACAACGCCGCCAAGATCTGGTACAAGGCGCTGTCCGAGAAGATGCAGTCCAACACCAACTACGCCGGCGCGCGCGACGCGACGCTGTGGGCGGCCGGGCAGCTCTTCGGCGTCGGCAGCGACACGTACAACAACGTGGCCAACGCCTGGGCGGCGATCAACGTCGGCAGCCGGGTCTCGACCGGGGTGTCCGTCACCAACCCCGGTGACCAGAACAGCATCGTGAACCAGGCCGTGTCCCTGCAGATCAAGGCCACGGGTACCTCCGGCGCGCTGACCTACTCGGCGACCGGGCTGCCGGCCGGGCTGTCCATCAACGCCTCGACCGGTCTGATCAGCGGCACCCCGACCACGACCGGCACCAGCAATGTGACCGTGACGGTGAAGGACGGCGCGGGCAAGACCGGCAGCGCCTCCTTCAAGTGGACGGTCAACACCACCGGCGGCGGGAACGTCTTCGAGAACACCACGCCGGTCGCCATCCCGGACGCCGGGGCGGCCGTCACCTCGCCGATCAACGTCACGCGCAGCGGCAACGGCTCCTCGGCCCTGAAGGTGGACGTCAACATCACCCACACCTACCGCGGTGACCTGACGATCGACCTGGTCGCGCCCAACGGCAAGACCTGGCGGCTGAAGGACTCGGACGCCTGGGACTCCGACGCGAACGTCATCGAGAGCTACACCGTCGACGCCTCCGCGGTCCCCGCGAGCGGCACCTGGAAGCTCAAGGTCCAGGACGTCTACTCGGCCGACAGCGGCACCATCAACAGCTGGAAGCTGACCTTCTGATCCGGCTCGGGGCCGCGCGGACGGCCCTCGGATCCCTCTGAACCGGGCGCCGTCCGGGGTGAGTACGACTCCCCCGGGCGGCGTCTCGCAATTGTTGATCTAATCTTTATCCGAAAGCACGTCAGACGCACATAAGTTCGACCACACTTGTCCGTGACCGGTCGGGCTGCGACGCCGGACCGGCCTCCGACAGACAAGGAGCATGTGTGCGCCACCCCTCACTGACGTCCCGCACCGCCCGCACGGCGGGTGCGGCGACCGTCGCCGCCGCCGCCCTGCTGGCCACCGGTCTCACGACCTCGCCGGCCACGGCCACCGACGGCGGCTCCACCGCCAAGGCCCTGGGCCTCGGGGACAAGGAGAAGCTGGTCGTCCGCAGCGTCGTCACCGACGCGGACGGCACCGTCCACACCCGGTACGAGCGCACCTACGACGGTCTGCCGGTCCTGGGCGGCGACCTGATCGTCCACCAGGCCCCCGGCGGCAAGGTCGAGGACGTCACCAAGGCCACCGACGCGGCCATCAAGGTGCCCACCACCAAGCCGAAGGTGGCCGCCCCAGCCGCCGAGAAGACCTCGCTCGTCGCCGCCCGCGACGCCGGCGCCGCGAAGCCCGCCGCGGACAAGGCCCCGCGCAAGATCGTCTGGGCCGCCCAGGGCAAGCCCGTCCTCGCCTACGAGACCGTCGTCAGCGGCCTCCAGGAGGACGGCACCCCCAGCAAGCTGCACGTCGTCACCGACGCCGCCAGCGGCAGGAAGCTCTACGAGTTCCAGGCCGTCGAGACCGGTGTCGGCACCGGCCAGTACAACGGCAAGGTCAAGGTCGGCTCGGTGAAGAGCGGCAAGGACTTCGTGATGAAGGACGCCGCGCGCGGCGGCCACCAGACCTACGACGTCCAGCACCGCACGAGCGGCCAGGCCTACGCCTTCACCGACCGCGACGACGTCTGGGGCAACGGCAAGCAGTCCAGCGCCCAGACCGCCGCCGTCGACGCCCAGTACGGCGCGGCCATGACCTGGGACTACTACAAGGACGTCCTGGGCCGCAAGGGCATCCGCAACGACGGCAAGGCCGCCAACTCGTTCGTCCACTTCGGCTCGGGCTACATGAACGCCTTCTGGGACGACGACTGCTTCTGCATGACCTACGGCGACGGCAAGAACAACGCCAAGCCGCTGACCGCCCTGGACGTCGCGGGCCACGAGATGACCCACGGCGTGACCGCCGCCACCGCCAAGCTCAACTACAGCGGTGAGTCCGGCGGCCTCAACGAGGCCACCTCGGACATCTTCGGGACGGCCGTGGAGTTCCACGCCAACAACCCGAACGACAAGGGCGACTACCTCATCGGCGAGAAGATCGACCTGCGCGGCAACGGCACCCCGCTGCGCTACATGGACAAGCCCAGCAAGGACGGCCGCTCCCCCGACGCCTGGAACTCGGGGCTCGGCAAGCTGGACGTGCACTACTCCTCCGGCGTGGCCAACCACTTCTTCTACCTGCTGGCCGAGGGCAGCGGCGCCAAGACGATCAACGGCGTGAAGTACAACAGCCCCACGGCCAACGGCAAGGCGGTCAAGGGCATCGGCCGCACCGCCGCCGAGAAGATCTGGTACAAGGCGCTCACCGCGTACATGACCTCGACGACCGACTACAAGGGCGCGCGCGTCGCGACCCTGAAGGCCGCGAAGTCGCTGTACGGCCAGAACAGCACCCAGTACAAGACGGTCGCCGCCGCCTGGACGGCGGTCAACGTCAAGTGACGTACCGATGAGGCGGGGGCGGCTCCTCCGGGAGCCGCCCCCGTTCCGCTTTCCGCGCGGATCAGCGCATCAGCACTC
>NZ_JBFAPH010000046.1:0-26418 GCF_040675635.1 Streptomyces sp. NPDC049577 | reverse complement strand
CCCCGATGGACTCGAGGCTGGAGACCTGCTCGTCGACAATCTCGAACCGGATGCCTTCCATTTTCCCCACCATTCTCTTCCGGGAATTCCTACCGTGCGTGAAACAGATTATGGAGAAGCGACCGCCCCCGGCATCACGGATAGCCGTAGTATGCGGACGGCATGCGATCCGCGACTATGCGAGACCGAGCGAGACCGCCCGTTCGACGACCTCCATCCGGTTGCGCGCGCTGAACTTCGAGAGCAGATGCCGCATGTGGTACTCGACGGTGTTCTCGCTGACGAACAGCGCGCCGGCGATCTCCCGGTTGCGCAGGCCCCGCCGCAGCAGATCCAGGACGTCCCGTTCCCGGCGGGTGAGATGCGGCGCGGGACCGGTCGCGCGCTCGCGCAGCACTTCCGAGAAGACCCGGTCCATGATGTTGACGCCCAAGCTGTGCGCCGCCTGGATGGCGGCGACGGCACGGCGCGGCCGAATCGTTTCTTCCAAATAGACCCGGCAGCCGCGGCGCATCCAGCGGTCGCAGCGGCGCCAGTCCCGGGCGTGGCCGAGGACGGCCAGTCTGACGTTCTCCCGGACGGCGTTGGCCCCGGCGAACAGGCGCTGGATGTCCCCGTCGTCCAGCTCCGGGCCGGCCAGCAGCCAGTCGGCCTGCCGGGCGTGCACGACGGGTATCAGCTCGTCGCGGTCCGGACAGCTGTGAATGTAGGCGCCCTCGTAGTGTTCACATCCGTTCAGCGGCAGCGCCAGCCAGCTGCCGACCAGGACGATGGAGCAGTCTCCCCGCTCGATACCGGCGGGGGCACGCGTGGATCCCTCGAGCGACGAACGAGTCACAGAAACCTCTTCCCGAAAATCGACAACCGTCTGCACCGGTGGAATTTTTCGGTTCCGCTGGCCGGACTCGGCGGCGGTTCAGGCATCCTCGGTGATGCCGAAGCGCGCGTGGAGGCGCCGCAGCGGGCCTGGCGCCCACCAGTTCGCCCGGCCCATGACCACCATGAACGCCGGGACGAGCACCCCTCTGATCAGTACGGCGTCCACCAGCACGGCGAGGAACATCCCCAGGCCGAGCAGTTTGAGCACGGAGATCGCGGAGCCGGCCAGCGCGATCAGGACACCGCCGATCAGCACGGCGGCGGCCGTGATGATCGGGCCCGTCCGGCCCACTCCTTCGATGACGGCCCGTCTGTTGTCCCGGTGGATCGCGTAGTGCTCCCGGATGCGGGACATCAGAAAGACCTCGTAGTCCATCGACAGGCCGAAGGCCGCACAGAACATCAGCACCGGGACGGTGACATCCAGATAGCCCGTCGAGGTGAACTCGCCCACCAGCCACTTGAGATGGCCGTCCTGGAAAACGTAGACCATCGCGCCGAACGAGGCGGTGAGGCTGAGCGTGTTGAAGACGATCGCCGTGGCCGGCACGACCAGGCTGCCCGTGAACAGGTAGAGCAGCAGGAACATGAGCAGCACGATGACGCCCAGGGCGTAGGGCAGCCGCTCGGCGATCACGGACTTGGTGTCCGCGAACAGCGCCGCGTCGCCCGCCACGAACACCTGTCCCGGCGCGGGCTGCGACCTGAGCCGGTGGACGATCTGCTCGGCGCGCTGCGAGAAGGCGTTGTCACGGGGCACGACCAGCAGCCGGGACACCTCGCCCCGCACATAGGCGGGGGCCGGCAGCGCGGCGTCGCGCACCCGCGAACCCCCGGCGTACGCGCCGAGCTCGGTGTCCACGTACGCGACGCCGTCGATCCGCGAGACCTCGCGGAAGTACGCCTCCCGCTCGCCCCGGGGAGCGTCGCGCAGGACGACATGGACGGGGTTGAGGGCGCCGGCCGCGTAGTCCCGTTCGACCACACGCGCCGTACTGTGCGCCTCGGCGCTCACGGGCAGCACCCGTTCGTCCGTCAGCCCGAACTTCGCCTGGGAGAAGGGCAGTCCCAGGGCCACGAGGAGGATCACCACGGGGACCGCGACCAGCAGCGGGCGCCGCGAGACCCGCTCGGCGGCCCGCTCCCAGAAGGGCGGCCCCGGCTCGCCGGCGGGGGCCCGCCGGAGCCTGCGCAGCAGGGGTGTGATGTCGCCCGCGTCCAGCCACCGGCCGAAGGCCAGCAGCGCGGCGGGCAGCACCACGACCGCGGCGACACCCACGATGAGCACGGCGGGGACGGCGGCGTACGCGAGGGAGCGCAGGAAGTACAGCGGGAAGATCAGCAACGCGCTCAGGCACAGGGCGACGGTGAGCGAGGAGAAGAAGACCGTGCGTCCCGCCGTCCGGATCGTGGCGACCGCGGCGGCGTGCGGGTCGAGGCCCTTGCCCGTCTCCTCGCGGAAGCGCATCAGCAGCAGGAGGCTGTAGTCGACGGCGAGGCCGAGGCCGAGCGCGGTCGTCAGGTTCATCGCGAACACCGACACATGGGTGAACTCGGTGACCAGACGCAGGACGGCCAGGGTGAGCGCCACGCCGATCACTCCGACGAGGAACGGCAGCAGCGCGCCCGCGGCCGTGCGGAAGACCAGGAGCAGCACGAGCAGGATCAGGGGCGCGGCGACCAGTTCGGCCTGGACGAGGTCCTCGTCGCTCTGCTTCTGCAACTCCGCGTTGGCCTCGGCCTCTCCGGTCACGTCGACGCGAAAGGGCGGCCGCTCGCCGCGGAGCCGGGGCACGAGCCGCTTGGCCGTGTGCTGGACCTCCTCGTCGTCCCCCTTCAGCCGCACCGCCACCACCGCGGAGCTGCCGTCCTTCGCCCGCAGGGAGCTGTCGCCGGTCGTCCAGTAGGAGTCCGCGGACGCGACGCCGGACCATGGCCGGATCCGCTCCGTGAACGCCTTGCCGGCCGCCGCTACCGCCGGGGTGTCGGCCCCCTCGCGGGCCGTCAGGACGAACAGCAGATGCGGCTTGCTCACCCCGAAGGTCTCGTTCAGGGTGTTCTGGGCGATGCGGAGGTTGCCGGTGGAGGCCGCGTAGCCGCCGTTGGACAGCCGGCTCACGACCCCGGTGCCGTAGACACCCGCCAACGCGGTGAGCAGAAGGGTCAGCACCAGCACGGCCCGGCGCCGGCGCAGCGTGGCCACGGCGAGCCGCACCGGCCAGGACGGAGCGGGTGTCTCGTCGGCGTTCCCGGCGGCCTTCTGCTGTCGCGAACCTAACGGTCCGTTCGCCCCGGACATGCGTGGCCCCCGTCCCCCTCGACTGGGCAATTAATCATACAGGAGTGTATGTATGATCACCAATGGCGCCACCGAATCCGCATGTCAGCGGAAAGCGGAAGCGGGTCGAAGAGACTGACGCGCCCTCAGCCGGTGGGTGAAGAACCGCTCCTCTCCTATCACTTCGAGCATCGCCGGCCGGCTCGACGCGTCCGTACCCGGAGGCGGCGTGAAGAGGACGAGCCGCTGATCACCCTCGGGGGCGAGCAGGACCTGGCAGTCGAGCGAGACCGAACCGATCTCCTGGTGGAGAGCACGCGGACGCGGCCGTGCCGGCGGACGGCCACCTCGTGCAGTTCCCACAAGGTGCGGAATTCGTCGCCGGCCTCGCTCGGCCGCGCCCTCCACGCCGCGATCGCCGGCTGCTCGTACGCGGAGACCGACGCCGGGCACCCGACGCGCCCGGCGCTCCGGGCGCATGCACGACCGGTCCCGCCGGGGGATCATCGGGGCATGGTCCGATCTCTCAGGCTGTCCCAGGAGCCCGAGGCCGACGCGCTGCTGTCGCGCAGCCCGCTCGCCGCGCTGGTGGGGATGCTGCTCGACCAGCAGATCCCCATGGAGTGGGCGTTCACCGGCCCGCACACCATCGCCCGGCGCCTCGGACGGGACGATCTCGACGCGCACGAGATCGCCGCCTACGACCCCGACGCCTTCGCCGAACTGCTCTCGGCCAAGCCCGCCGTGCACCGCTATCCGGGCTCCATGGCCAAGCGGGTGCAGCAGCTGTGCACGTTCCTGGTCGAGCACTACGACGGGGAGGCGAGCGCGGTCTGGGAGGGGGCGGCCGACGGGAAGGAGCTGCTGCGGCGGCTGAACGAGCTGCCCGGCTTCGGCAAGCAGAAGGCGCAGATCTTCCTCGCCCTGCTCGGCAAGCAGTTCGGGGTGACGCCGAGCGGCTGGCGGGAGGCGGCGGGGGCGTACGGCGAGGAGGGGTCCTACCGATCCGTCGCGGACATCACCGGGCCGGAGTCGCTGGGCAAGGTCCGGGCATACAAGCAGGAGATGAAACGAGCCGCCAAGAAAACCTCACAAAAGGCGTGAACGCCCCGCAGTGTCCTTGAGCGTCGTCCTTGAACGTCCTTCGGCGCGTCGCGCGGCGGTCGGGCCGTCGCGCCGCAAGACTGTGGCCCATGGGTGCCAAAGCGTTCCTCGAAGGCGGCCCGGACGACCTCCCCGAGCGGGTCGTCCCGATCACCCCGCCCGGTGTCGAGCTGAAGATCCCGTTCCGTGGCGGGTACGAGCACTTCAAGGCCACGCCACGGCACCAGGACACCGCCGAGGGCCGGCTCGTGATCTACGAGTGGTCCGAGCGGACCGAGGTCGCGGAGTAGCGACCGGCGACGGCCGCACACCTGGGTGCACGGGTGCCTGGGTGCACGGGTGACCACACGCGCCACACGCGTGGCTCGCACCCGATCGCATGAGGATCGGATGAGATCTCGCCGTCCAACCCGCCGGTACGCGGCTGATGCGGCTGATTGTCACCTTCGCGGCCCCGCGCCGTGGCTGCGCCGGGAGCCGCTCGCCCGGTAGGCTTTCCGTGTGATCTTCAAGCGCATCGGAAACGGGCGGCCGTACCCCGACCACGGCCGGGAGAGCACCCGGCAGTGGGCGGACGTCGCCCCGCGCCCGGTGCGCCTGGACCAGTTGGTGACCACGAAGCAGCAGCTCGACCTGGAGACGCTGCTCGCGGAGGACTCCACCTTCTACGGCGACCTCTTCGCCCACGTCGTGAAGTGGCGCGGCGACCTCTACCTCGAGGACGGTCTGCACCGTGCCGTCCGCGCCGCGCTCCAGCAGCGGCAGGTGCTGCACGCGCGCGTTCTGGAGCTGGACTGAGCGCTCCCCGGAAGCGGTCGTTCAAGGGCAGTTACCGGTAGCAATCGGCCACTATTGACCCTTTTGGGTAGGCGTACCCGCAAGCCATTGATCATCTAGTAGGCAGCGGCCCATGCCCGCACTACGCTGCGCCCATGAGCATGCTCACCCCTCCCGGCATGGGCGGAAAGTACCGCATCACGGGCCATCGCTTCCCGCACATGCGCCGCCCCCGCAACCGCCGCAGGATCGTGCTCGCCGCAGTCGCCACGGCCGCCGTGCTGGGCCTGGCGGGGTGGGGAACCCTGCAGCTCGTCGACGTCTTCTCCGGTGGTGGCGGCAGAGGAACGCAGGCCTCGTCCAAGGTCCGGTCCGGTGACTGCAAGACCGGCGCCAAGGCCGCCGGGCAGGCCGTCCCGAGGGAGCTGCCGAAGCCGACCGACATCACGGTCAACGTCTACAACGCCACTCCGCGCACGAACCTCGCCAAGGAGGCGGCGGACGAGCTGCGGCGGCGCGGCTTCCGGATCGGCAAGGTGGGGAACGCGCCGGCCCTCTACGACAAGAAGGTCCCCGGCGCCGGGCTGCTGCTGGGCTCCCCGGACGCTGCCGAGGGGGCGCTGAAGGTGCTGGCCACGCAGCTGGCCGGGACGGAGACCAAGAACGACCAGCGCGAGGGCCAGGACGTCGACCTCATGATCGGCGACGCGTACAAGGAACTCGCGTCCCGCGAGGACGCGGACCGCGCCCTGGAGGAACTCGGCGAACCGCCGCTTCCGACGGCCCAGCCGTCCGACTTGCCGTCGGATTCCCCGTCCCCGTCGTCGCCGCCACCGTCCCCGGCGGCCCCGGCCCGCGCGCCGTCACCTGCGGTGACCCGCTGCTGAGCCCACGCCCCATTTCCCGCCGCGCGGCACGCGGTCGGCTGAGGCCTCGCCTCAGCTTCCCGCCGTCGCGGCGGGGCAAAGGTACGCACCCCGCACGGTGTAGCGGCTCACCCCGGCCGCAAGGCCGGCCCGGCACCGCCGGGCTCCACCGTCGTGCTTTCCCGCCGTCGCGGCGGGGCAAAAGGTGACGACCCCGTACGGAAGGGCTGGGTCAGCCCGCTGCGCCGTACATGCGGTCGCCCGCGTCGCCGAGGCCCGGGACGATGTAGCCGTCCTCGTTGAGGCGCTCGTCGACGGAGGCGGTGACGACCGTGACCGGGGCGCCCTCCAGCTCGCGCTCCATGACCTTGACGCCCTCGGGCGCGGCGAGGAGGCAGATGGCGGTGACGTCGTCGGCGCCGCGCGCGATGAGCTCGTTGATGGCGGCGACGAGCGTGCCGCCGGTCGCCAGCATCGGGTCGAGGACGTAGACCTGGCGGCCGGAGAGGTCCTCCGGCATCCGCGTGGCGTAGGTGGACGCCGTGAGCGTCTCCTCGTCGCGGATCATGCCGAGGAAGCCGACCTCGGCGGTCGGCAGGAGCCGGACCATGCCGTCGAGCATGCCGAGCCCGGCGCGCAGGATCGGCACCACGAGCGGGCGCGGGTGGGAGAGCCGGACGCCGGTGGTCGCGGTCACGGGGGACTCGATGTCGACCTGCTCGGTGCGCACGTCCCGCGTGGCCTCGTACGCGAGCAGGGTGACCAGCTCGTCGGCGAGACGGCGGAAGGTGGGGGAGTCGGTGCGCTTGTCGCGCAGCGTGGTGAGTTTGTGCGCCACCAGCGGGTGGTCGACGATCTGCAAACGCACAACTTCCTCCATGGGCCTGAACTGCAACAACGGCCGCAGTCGCGGCCCACAAAACAGGCTACCTGGCGTCACAGGTCGGACAAGTCCGCCGGTCGGCCGAAGGCGCGGACCCCCTGGTCACCGGCGGCGGCGGACGTCGGGGGTGCGACGGGAGTCTGTCGCGGCCCTGGCATCAAACCACCATGCGGGGGGAAAGTGGGCACGTACGCCCGGTCTGTCGCTCCGGGCGAGGAACCTCGGCACGAGGTGGTGCTGCCCATGGCCGGCCAGGACGAACGAGCGAACGGGTCGCCGCGGAGGACCCGTGGGATACAGACGCCGGACGGCGGTCCGGAGAGCGAGACCGACGCGGACGCGGAGCGCAGGCGCAGAAGGGCCCAGTTCCTCCGCGAGCTGAACGAGGCCAAGGAGCTGCGCGACCGCGTGCAGCCGCGCCGGGCGCGGGCGGCCCGGATGCGCCAGCAGCTGCGCATGCGGACCTTCCGCTGGTGACGCGGCGGCGCGGCGACGCGTCCGTACGGACCCCACGTGAGCGACATCTCTTCGGACTGCTGCACGACGCAGCGCGGAAGACCTCTCGCAACGGCGAGGTTTCTGCCACGATTCCGAATGGGCGGGGTGCCCCCCGTCCGGCCCGGCACCGCTTATGACCAGTGGGAGAGTCACGGTGTACTTCGCCGCAATGCTCGCGCGCACCGCAGACGGGTGGGAAGCGAGCGACACAGAACTCGACAACGTGGAGACCCTGTCGGACATCGCCGACCTGGCCCGCGAGGCCTCGTCCGAGGACGACACGGTCCTGGTGCTCATCGAGCAGGAGGACGCCTGGTTCGGCGTCGTCCGGGTGGACGGCGAGGACGATCCCCGCGTGTTCGTCTCGAACGGCGCCGTAGCCAGCCGCAGCTCGTACGGGGCGATGCTGGTCGACGAGCTGCTCGGCCGCGACGAGAGCGAGGAGGACGATCTCGACAGCCTCGACCTCGACGGCACGGAGGACGGCGAGCCCGAACCGGTCGAGGAGGAGACGGACGACGCGGCCGCCGCCGAGCGGGCGCCGGCCGAGCCGGTGGGCGACGCGGGCCTGCTGGACGACCTGGGGGTGAGCAGGAAGGAGCTGCTGGACCTCGACGGGGACGCGCTCAGCAGCATCGCGGACGCGCTCGGTTGCACGGAGGTGCTGGAGGCCGTCCGCTGACGCCGGCCCCCGCGGGTTCGCCCACACTGGTGCCATGAAGGAAGCCGTTCCGGGCCCGACGCACGAGCACGAGCCCGTTCCCGACACCGCCCCCGACCCCGTCCGCGACCCGTGGCGCGATGCCATGCGGGCCGCTCTGGCCGAGGCGGTGCGGGCCCCCGCCACCGGCGACGTGCCGGTCGGCGCGGTCGTGCTGGGCCCGGACGGCTCCGTGATCGGCCGCGGCCGCAACGAGCGCGAGGCCACCGGCGATCCGACCGCCCACGCGGAGGTGCTGGCCGTCCGCGAGGCCGCGCGGGCCGTGGGCGAGTGGCGGCTGACGGGCTGCACGCTGGTCGTGACGCTGGAGCCGTGCACGATGTGCGCGGGGGCGATCGTGCTGTCCCGGGTGGACCGGGTGGTCTACGGCGCGGTCGACGAGAAGGCCGGCGCGGCCGGCTCGCTCTGGGACGTCGTCCGCGACCGCCGCCTCAACCACCGCCCCGAGGTGGTCTCCGGCGTCCTCGCCGACGACTGCGCCGGCCTCCTCACCCGCTTCTTCCGCGACCGCGACCGGTAACCGATTTCGGAGCACGGCCACCTGTCCGCTAAGCTCTCTCTCGGTAGCGTGTCCGAGCGGCCGAAGGAGCTCGCCTCGAAAGCGAGTGTGGCGCAAGTCACCGAGGGTTCAAATCCCTCCGCTACCGCCGAGAACCGCCCCCGACCTGCGGAAACGCAGTCGGGGGCGGTTTTTTCATGCGCCCGGCACGCCCCGGGCCCACCCCGGAGCGGGTGACGCGCAAGCCTCGAACGGTACAAATCCCCCCATAGCGGGTAGGCGTTCCGACGTGTCCGGTCACCCGCCGCCCTCGTCCCCTCCCCCTCGTCTCCGCTTCCGCGTCCTCGGCCCCGTGCGCGCCGAGCGGGACGGACAGCCGCTGGCGCTCGGAAGCCCGCAGCAGCGGGCGACGCTGGCGGTGCTGCTGCTCCGCGGCGGGCAACCCGTGCGTACGCCGGAGCTGATCGACGCGCTGTGGGGCAAGCGGCCCCCGGGGCAGGCCGAGGAGACCGTCGGCACGTACATCGCCGGACTGCGCGAGGTGCTGGAGCCGCCGGACGAGGCCGGCCCGGTCATCACGGCGAACGCCACAGACGCCACAGACGCCGACGCGGGAGCGGACGCGCACGCCGCGGACACCGCGTACGCCGCCCGTTTCCGGCCCGAGCAGCTGGACGCGGCCGTCTTCGAGGAGCATCTGGCGGCCGCCGCTGCCGCCCGGGCCGCGGGGGACGTCGCGGGCGCGTACGAGCGGCTGAGCGTCGCGCTGCGGCTCTGGGAGGGGGACACGGCGGCGGCCGGGCTGCCCGGCCCGTTCCTGGAGGCGGAGCGCGAGCGGCTCGGCGAGCTGCGCGTGGCCGCCCGGGAGGAGGCGCTGGACTGCCTCCTCGCTCTCGGCCGGCACGCCGACGCGATCGCCGGCCTGCGGACGCTGACCGTCGAGCATCCCCGCCGCGAGCGGCCGCGCGCGCTGCTGATGCTGGCACTGCACCGCTGCGGCCGGCAGGCGGAGGCGCTGGCCGTGTTCACTGAGTACCGGCGGGTGCTGGCCCGGGGCCACCGGCGCGACGCGGCGCCGAGCGCGGAACTGGCCCGGCTGTACGAACAGGTGCTGGCCGGTGACCCGGTGCTGGCGGCGCCCCTCCAGCCGGTCGTGACGGCGGCGACGGCGCCCGCCGCGCCGGATCTGCTGCCGCCCGACGTCGCCGGTTTCACCGGCCGGGAGCGGCTGACCGCGCGGGTCCGCGAGGCGCTCGCCGGCGGGAACGGAGGGGCGACGGCGATCGTGACGCTCACCGGGCCCGGCGGCGCCGGCAAGACCGCGCTCGCCGTGCACGCCGCCCACGCCCTGCGCGGCGACCGGCCCGACGGGCGGCTCTTCCTCGACCTGCGCGGCACCGACCCGTCCCCGGTCGACACGCCCACCGCCCTGGCGCACTTCCTGCACGCGCTCGGCGTCGCCGAGAGCACCCTGCCGGAGGGGCAGGAGCGGCAGCTGGCGCTCTATCAGTCGCTGCTCGCGGACCGGCGGATGCTCCTCGTGCTGGACAACGCGTACGACACCGAGCAGGTCCTGCCGCTGCTGCCGAGGGGACCGGGCTGCGCGGTGCTGGTCACCACCCGGACGCCCGGCCTCGCGCTGCCCGGCGCGCACGTGCTGGAGGTCGGCCCCATGGACCGGCCGGACGCGGCGGCCATGCTGGCCGCCGTCGCGGGCCCGGGCCGCCTCGGCGGCGCGGACGGGGCTGTCGACGACGTGCTGGCGGCCTGCGGGGGCCTGCCGCTCGCCCTGCGCGTCGCCGGGGCGCGGCTCGCCACGGACCCTGCGGCGACACCGGACGAACTCGCCGGCCTGCTGCGTGACGAGCGGCACCGGCTCGATGCCCTGCACCTGAGCGAGGAGGACGGCGAGGGGGCGGCGGAGCCCGTCCTGCGGGTCGGTTACGAGGCGCTGGCCCCCGAGCCCGCCCGTGCCTTCCGGCTCCTCTCGCTGCCCGACGCGCCCTGGCTGGACACCACGGGCGCCGCCGCCCTCCTCGACGTCCCCCCGGACGCCGCCGAGGAGCTCGCCGCCGCTCTGACCGCGGCCGCCCTGCTGGAGACGCCCGGTCCGGCCCGCCACCGCCACCACGATCTGCTCAAGCACTTCGCCCGGCGGCAGAGCGAGCGCGTCGACAGCCCGCCGGTGCGCGACGCGGCGCTGCTGCGGCTGCTCGGCCACCACCTCGCCACGGCCGTCACCGCGCTCCGGCTCGTACGGCCCGACAGCCCCGTGCCGCGTCATCTGCACGAGCCGGGGACGCCGGGACGCGCGCTGCCCGACGCGGCCGCCGCGCGCGACTGGACGCGCGACGCGCATCCGCATCTGCTCGCCACGGTCGACCAGGCGCTGCGCCTCGACCTGCCCGGCGGGGTGCGCTCGGCGGTGGACCTGCTGACCGCGTGGGCCGAGCTGGTCCAGGGCACCGCCCGGCACCAGGAACTGGAGCCCACGGCCCGGCAGGCGCTCGAACGCGCGCGCAAGGAGCGCGACGACGTCGCCGCCGCCCGCGCGCTGCGGCTGCTCGGCACCCCGCACTTCGGGCCGGACACCTACGAGCGCGCGGAGACGGAACTGCGCGCGGGCCTGGCCCTGGCCGAGAGCGCCGGCGACGCCCTCGTCCTGACCATGGGCTCGTACGAACTCGGCCTGGTGCTGCTGGCCATGGGCCACCCCGGCGAGGCGCTGCCGCTGCTGACCCGGGCGGAGGAGCGGCTGCGCGCCGAGGGCGCGGCGAGCCGTGCCGCCGAGGCGCTGGCCCACGCCGCCCGCGCGCACCTCGACCTGGGCGCGACCGAGGAGGCGATGGCCGCCTCCGCCGCGGCGACCGACCGGGCCCGGGAGCTGGGCCACGTACCGACGCTGGTCGACGTGCTGCACGAGGCCGGGCGCGTCCTGATGCGCGCCGACCGGCCCGCGGGCGCCGCCGAGCGGCTGCGCGAGGCACTGGCCCTGGAGCCCGAGCCGGCCGACCCCCGCCGCCAGGCGCTGCTCTGGGCCCGGCTGGCGCACTGCCGGATCCGCCAGCGGCAGCACCGCGAGGCCGCCGCCGACGCCGAACGCGCCCTGGAGATCGAGGCCGAGCTCGGCGACACGTACTGCCGCGGCCTCGCCCTCGCCGCGCGCGGCCGGGCGCTGCTCGCCCTGGGCGAACCCCGCGTCGCCCTGGGCGCGCTGCGCGAGGCGTACGAGGTGCTCGTCCGGCGCGGCGCGGCGGAGGCGGCGGACGTACGGGCGCTGCTGGACGAGGAGTTCCCGGGCGAGCGGGACACAAGGGTGTGAAAGCCGCGTGGAATTTCCTCCGCAGGCGCACCCGAATGTGGTGGAATCGGCCGGGTCCGGCTCTCTGAAGAGGACCCCATGAAGGTTCCCACCCACATCGTCGCCGCCCACTGCGTGGTGACCTTCCCCGCCGTGGTCGACATCGCCAACGCCCCCGGCCTGCGCACGGCTCTGCGACAGGTCATCGAGGAGCACGCGGACACCTGCCGCGGCCTGGTCGCCGACCTGTCGGCGTCCCGGTTCGTCACGGCGACCGCGCTGTCGGTGCTCGTGGAGGCGAGACTGCGGGCGCGCGAACACGGCATGCGGCTGTGCGCGGTGGCACCGGCGCCGCTGGCCCGCAAGGCGTTCACGCTGACGGGGCTGCACCGCGTCATCCCGCTGTACGCGACCCTCGGGGACGTCCCCCGCCCCAGGCCGGCGCCCGCGGAGAGGTGAGCCCGGCCGGCGGATGCCCCGGGGCCCCGGGCCGCCGGGAGGCGCTACGCGGGAACGTTCCGCCCGGCGAACGGGGAGGGGCACGCCGCCGGGAAGCTGTCCAGCCAGGTGAACGCCGTCTCGACGCCGGCGATCCGGATCACCTTCGACACCATCGGCCCGCCGCGCACCACCCGCAGCCGTCCGCCGCACCGGACCGACCGTCCGCGCGCCCGCATCAGCAGCCGCACGCCGCTCGCGTCCAGAAACGTCACTCCTCGCAGATCGATCACAACGTCGGACCGGTTGCGCGCGGAGAGGGCCTCCACCCGCGGGCCCAACTGCTGCTCGGCCAGGATGTCGATCTCCCCGAGCAGTTCTATGACAATCGCTCCCCCCGCCACGCACTCCCGCATGGTGAAGGCGAGCTCGTACACGCCCATGGCGAATCTCACCGCCTCCCCTTACCGGGTGTTGCCTTTGTGGTGCCCAGCCTGCGGCGCGTTGTCACCTGCGCCGCGCCACGGTCCGGGCGGCCGCGGCGGAGCACCCGGACACCGAACAGGCCCCCCCTCTCGCGCATGCGTGCGGTTAGACTCACGCGAACGCACGCAAGGGACGGCAGGGGAGGCAGTGCGCCATGGCACAGGCGAAGCGGATTGTGCTCTGGGCACTCGGCATCTTCGTCGCGTACACGATCATCCACTCCCCCGCCCGGGCGGCCGAGCTGGTGCAGATAGGGTTCGAGGGCATATCGGACGCCGCCAAGAGCATCGGCGAGTTCATGACCCAGCTGGTGAACTGACCCGGCATCCGTCCGTGCCGCCCCACCGAGTCGACCGAAGGCAGCTCACGTGATTCGCCATCTGGTTCTGTTCAAGCTCAACGAGGGCGTCGGCCACGACGACCCGCGCGTCCTCGCCGCCGTCCGGGCGACCGAGGAGCTGGGCGGGCTCATCCCCGAGCTGCGCTCGTGGGAGTGCGGCGCGAACCTCTCCGACCGGCCGATCGCCTACGACTACGCCATCAACTCCGCCGTCGAGGACGCCGACGCGCTGCAGCGCTATCTGGAGCACCCGGCCCACCAGGCGGCCGTCGGCCAGTGGCGCGAATTCGCCACGTGGGTCATCGCGGACTACACGTTCTAGACCCCTTGCCACGGCGGGCCGACGGGCCGCGCCACGGCGCGCACGACGCGAGACACCCGGCCCCTCACCTTTTCCGTGAGGGGCTTTTCGCATGGTCAACTCTCGGTCAACACGGTGTTATGCGGTGCTTGCACACAGTGGACATGTCTTGTGATGCTATGACCGCTTTTGCCGGATGAGTTGACCGTGAAGGGGTGGTGTGACCGTGCCGGCTCGTACTGCGCCCGAAGCCCCGCTCCGGCGCGAAACCACCGCCGAGGAACCGGACGTCTCCGAGCCACCCCTCGCCCCGGCGGAGGACGCGGCCGACACCGTCGGCACGCCGCGCCGCGCGGACGGACCGGCCGGGGAGCCCGCCCGGGACCCCGCCGAGGCGCCCGCCGGCGACGCCACGGACAGCGAAGGCGCGGGCGACGAAGGTGCGGAGGGTACTGACGGCGCACACGCCCCCGCGAGCGCCCCCCGTACCCGCGAGAGCCGGGGCGCGGACGCCCGGGCACTGACCCAGGTGCTGTTCAAGAAGTTCGCCGGCCTGGAGCCCGGCACACCGGAGCACGCCCGCGTGCGCGCCGCCCTGATCGAGGCCAACCTGCCGCTCGTCCGCTATGCCGCCGCGCGCTTTCGCAGCCGCAACGAGCCGATGGAGGACGTGATCCAGGTCGGCACGATCGGCCTGATCAACGCCATCGACCGCTTCGACCCCGACCGCGGGGTGCAGTTCCCGACCTTCGCCATGCCGACGGTCGTCGGCGAGATCAAGCGCTACTTCCGCGACAACGTCCGCACCGTGCACGTCCCGCGCCGGCTGCACGAGCTGTGGGTGCAGGTCAACGGGGCGACCGAGGACCTGACGGTGCTGCACGGCCGCTCGCCGACCACCGCCGAGATCGCCGAACGGCTCAAGATCGGCGAGGACGAGGTGCTGGCCTGCATCGAAGCGGGCCGCTCGTACCACGCCACCTCGCTGGAGGCCGCCCAGGAGGGCGACGGCCTGCCCGGGCTGCTCGACCGGCTCGGCTACGAGGACCCCGCGCTCGCCGGGGTCGAGCACCGTGATCTCGTCCGCCATCTGCTCGTACAGCTGCCGGAGCGCGAACAGCGCATCCTGCTGTTGCGCTACTACAGCAATTTGACGCAGTCGCAGATCAGCGCGGAGCTGGGGGTGTCCCAGATGCATGTGTCCCGGCTACTGTCACGGAGCTTCGCCCGGCTGCGTTCCGCAAATCGAATCGACGCCTAACCCTTGCGGGTGACCCCTCCCCCGATGTCACGCGGCAGATAAGTCGACTTGACGCTACAGCGTGTTGCCGACATGTGACATTCTGCTGGAACTGCGTTTGCCGCAGCACGGCCTCCGGTATTCAGGTGGAGGCTGAACCCCCTCAGCACGAGGGAGTTGCTGTGACCCGTCCGCGACCTCAAGGGGGTGGCATGTCCGTAGACCTGGGCAGCGCGAAGGTGCTCGCCAACGACGCACCGCACGCCGTGCTCGACGACTGCGAAGCCATCGACACCCGCACCCTCTCCCGCTCCCTCTTCCTGCGACTGGCGACCCTCGAGCGGGACAGCCCCGAGCGTGCGTACGTCCGTGACACGCTGATCGAGCTCAACCTCCCCCTCGTGCGCTACGCCGCCGCGCGCTTCCGCAGCCGCAACGAACCGATGGAGGACATCGTCCAGGTCGGCACCATCGGTCTGATCAAGGCGATCGACCGCTTCGACTGCGAACGCGGGGTCGAATTCCCGACGTTCGCCATGCCGACGGTCGTGGGCGAGATCAAACGCTTCTTCCGCGACACCAGCTGGTCCGTGCGCGTCCCGCGCCGGCTCCAGGAGCTGCGCCTGGCCCTCACCAAGGCCAGCGACGAGCTCGCGCAGAAGCTCGACCGCTCGCCGACCGTCCCCGAACTCGCCCTGTGCCTCGGGGTCTCCGAGGAGGACGTGGTCGACGGCCTCGCCGTGGGCAACGCCTACACCGCCAGCTCCCTGGACTCCCCCTCCCCCGAGGACGACGGCGGCGAGGGCTCCCTGGCCGACCGCCTGGGCTACGAGGACACCGCGCTGGAGGGCGTCGAGTACCGCGAGTCCCTCAAGCCCCTGCTGGCCAAGCTGCCCCCGCGCGAGCGGCAGATCATCATGCTGCGGTTCTTCGCGAACATGACGCAGTCCCAGATCGGCGAGGAGGTCGGCATCTCGCAGATGCACGTCTCCCGGCTGCTGACCCGGACGCTGTCCCAGCTGCGCGAGGGTCTCATCGCGGACTGAGCACACCCGCACACATGTACAACTGACGGATCGTCAGCCACACTTGGCCGATGCGACGGAACGCGTACGCAGTCCACGTCTCCGTTTCGGCCGCCGCACTCGCCCTGGGCGCCCTGCTCACGGGCTGCGGCGGCGACCGCGACGGCTACGTCGCCTCGGGTGCCGCCGGGTCCGGCATCTCACGGGCGGACGGGGCCGTTCCGCCGACGGGCCACGTGGAGTACGTACCGCTCGACCCCGGCGGGACACCGGCCTCCGGCCGTCCCACGGGCCCTGCCCCATCGGCCACGGGCGCCACAAGCGCCCTCCGGCACTCCGGCAGCCCGGGTTCCGGCACCGGAACGGACACGGACCCCGCGACCGGCGCCGACCGCGCCGCACCGGGACCGTCCGCGTCGTCGCGCGCGCCACGGCCCGCGCCGCCGGCCGCCCCGGTGAAGCCCTCGAAGCCCTCGACGCCCTCCGGGCCCTCCGCACCGGGCAGCGGCAAAGCCACCCCTCCCGGTTCCCCGGCCGCCCTCACCGTCGGCGCACCGCGCCGCGCACCGGCCGGCGACCGCTGGTGCGAGAACGTCACCGTGTCCTTCACCAACACCGGCGGCCGCCCCGTCACCGGCGGCCTGGTCGTCCTCGGCACCCACATCGTCGACCTGTTCGGCACGGACTGGGCCACCCTGCCCTCGGTCCAGCCCCTCCCCGCGCCCATCGACGCCGGGCGGACGGCCGAGAAGACATGGACCGTGTGCGTGGACCCGTGGCGGGTGCCGCTGGGCACGCATATCGAGACCCGGGACGCCTGGGCGGACTGGACGTAGCGGCCCCGGCGGGGCCGCGGCATCAGCCGAACGCGAGCCAGGCGACCGCGGCGATCACCACGATGGCGGCCACCACGGCGGCGATCAGGCCGACGCGCGGACCGGACGCCGGAGCGGCGGCGGGAGCCGCGGCCTGACGGACCGGGGCGGCCTCGTCGACGAAGGCGCGGAACATCTGGGTGCTGCCTGCGGCGTCCTCACCACCGTGCGCGCCCTGCGGGGGCTGCTGCCCGCCCTGCGGGGGCCGGGGCGCCTGGGCCTGCGGGTAGGAGGCGGCCGGCTGCTGCGGCTGCCCGTACGGTCCGGGCTGCGGGGCCTGGCCGTGGGGAGCGGCCTGCGGGGCGGCCTGGCCGTAGGGGTCCTGGGCGTAGTGGTCCTGGCCGTAGGGGTCCTGGCCGTAGGGGTCCTGGGCCTGCTGCCGGCCGTAAGGATTCTGCTGCTGACCGTACTGATCCTGCGGCTGCCGGCCGTACGGGCCCGGCTGCTGCTGCGCGTACGGGTCGCCCTGCGGGTACTGCTGGTACTGCTGGTGCTGGGGGCTGTGCGGGCTCTGGGGGTCCTGGCTGTACGGGGGGTACTGGGGATCGGCCATGGGCCAGGACCCTAGCGAAACGATCTCGCCAGGGGTCGGCAGGGGCCTGCGCGGGCATGGCGTGTGGCCATTTTTGGCGGTTCCTTTACCCGATAATCCGCCAAATTCGTTTGCCTTCAGTAACCAATCACTTCTATGGTTGCTTTAAGCAACCGATACCCCTGGAGTCGACGCGCCCATGGCCGCCCACGAGCAGTACGAGGAGCTCGCCCGTCAGCTCAGCGCCATCGGGGCCGTCAAGCGCGGCCTGAACCGGGCCCTGCCCCCGCAGTGCCCGCCGGCGGCGGCCTTCACGCTGTCGATGCTCCGGCGGTACGGCGAGCTGCGCATGAGCAGGATCGCCGAGCTCCTCGACGTCGACATGTCGGTCACCAGCCGGCACGTCGCGTACGCGGCGGAGCACGGCTGGCTCGACCGCAAGCCCGACCCGCTGGACAAGCGGTCACGGCTGGTCACCCTCACCCCCGAGGGCGAGGCCCTGCTGGACGAGGTCTCCGCGCGCTGCGTGGACGCCCTCGCCCACTGCCTGCGCGACTGGTCCGACGACGACGTCGGCCTCCTCAACGGCCTGCTGGCCCGGCTCCGCGAGGGCTTCGGCGAGTGCCGCACCCCGCGCGCTCCGGAGCGGCAGCCGGCCGGCCCCCCGGCCCGTACACCCGCGTAAGTCACACACCCGACGCAGAACAGGAAGTCCATGTCCAAGACCACACCGGCCGGTGTGCGGGGCGGCGAGGCCGACGGCGGAGGCCCGCAGGCCCCCGGCGCCACCCCCATGACGCACCGTCAGATCATGGAGGCGCTGTCCGGGCTGCTGCTCGGCATGTTCGTCGCCATCCTGTCCTCGACGATCGTCTCCAACGCACTGCCGGAGATCATCCACGATCTGCACGGCAGCCAGTCCTCCTACACCTGGGTCGTCACCGCCGCGCTGCTGGCGATGACCGCCTCCACGCCGCTGTGGGGCAAGCTCTCCGACCTGTTCAGCAAGAAGCTGCTGGTCCAGATAGCCCTGGTCGTCTACGTGGCGGGCTCGGTCGTGGCCGGTCTGTCGCAGAACACCGGCATGCTCATCGCCTGCCGCGTGGTCCAGGGCATCGGCGTCGGCGGTCTGTCCGCCCTGGCGCAGATCGTCATGGCCGCCATGATCTCGCCGCGCGAGCGCGGCCGTTACAGCGGCTACCTCGGCGCGACCTTCGCCGTCGCCACCGTCGGCGGCCCCCTCCTCGGCGGCGTCATCACCGACACCAGCTGGCTCGGCTGGCGCTGGTGCTTCTACGTCGGCGTGCCGTTCGCGATCATCGCGCTGATCGTGCTCCAGAAGACCCTGAAGCTGCCGATCGTGAAGCGCGACGTCAAGGTCGACTGGCTGGGCGCCCTCTTCATCACCGGCTCCGTCACCCTGCTGCTCATCTGGGTCACCCGGGCGGGCAAGGGCAAGGACTACGACTGGCTGTCCTGGCAGACCGCCGTCATGGTCGGCGGCTCGATCCTGCTCGCCGCGCTCTTCGTCCTCGCCGAGGCCAAGGCCGCCGAGCCGATCATCCCGCTGCGGCTGTTCCGCAACAAGACGATCGCCCTGTCCTCCCTGGCGAGCCTCTTCGTCGGCGTCTCGATGTTCGCCGGCACGGTGTTCTTCTCGCAGTACTTCCAGCTGGCCCGCGGCGAGTCGCCCACCATGTCCGGCCTGCTGACCATCCCGATGATCGGCGGCCTGTTCGTCTCGTCGACCGTCTCCGGCCAGATCATCACCAAGACCGGCCGCTGGAAGGCCTGGCTGCTCAGCGGCGGCGTCCTGGTCACCGCCGGCATGGGCCTGCTCGGCACCATGCGCTACGACACGCCGTACTGGCACCTGGCCATCTACATGGCGCTCATGGGTCTCGGCATCGGCATGATGATGCAGAACCTGGTGCTCGCCGCGCAGAACCAGGTCGAGCCGAAGGACCTCGGCGCCGCCAGCTCCGTCGTCACCTTCTTCCGCTCCCTCGGCGGCGCGGTCGGCGTCTCGGTGCTGGGCGCGGTGCTCGCCAACCGGGTGCCGGACTACGTCAAGGACGGCCTGACGGCGCTCGGCCCGAAGGCGGCCGCGGCGATGCAGCACGGCGGTACGGCCGGGGGCGGCATCCCCGACCTGAAGTCGCTGCCGGCCCCGATCCGCACGGTCATGGAGAGCGCGTACGGGCACGGCATCGGCGATGTCTTCCTCTACGCGGCGCCGTGCGCGCTGCTCGCCTTCATCGTGACCCTCTTCATCAAGGAGGTCGCCCTGAAGTCCCGCCCCGCCGCCGCCTCGTCCGGCGCGGAGGCGAAGGAGCCGGCCCGGCAGGCCGGCTGACGAAGACCCCGGGGACGGGGGCGCGCCCACGAGCGGAGTGCGCGCCCCCGCCCCCGGCGAGGGAAGCCCGAACGGCATTCTGGGCTCCCCTCAAGGCCCCGGCGGGCCGCGCCACCCACAGGCAGGGGACGGCCTGGGCGCGACCCCGCCGGGGCCTTTCGCTTGCCGCGCCGCTTGCCGCGTACGGTCAGGTCCGGGGTTCCACGCCGACGGGGCGGTGTGCGCCGGCCCCGGACAGGCCCGGCCCCAGGCCTCAGGGCGTGCGGTCGCGCATCGTCTCGATGCCCGCGATCACCGTTTCCAGCGCGTACGCGAAGTCCGCTTCGCGCATCTCCGCCACGCTCTTCCGGACGCGGGACTCCATGAGTTCGGCGGCCTCCTTGTAGGAGTCCGAGAACTCGTCACGCTCCCTGACCACGTTCATGACGCTCAGGAAGTGCTCCTCCTCGGTCACACCCGCCTCGCGGCAGCGCTCCCGGTACTGGGCCTCGACCGTGCTGAAGCCGTAGACGAACTGGAAGAGCACCGAGAGGGCGCCGGTGGTGCCCTCCATGGAGATGCCGCTGCGGCGCATCACGGCCAGGGCGGTCTCGGAGAAGGCCATGGCGTGGGGACCGATGTTCAGGTACTGGCCGACCAGGCGGCCCACCCAGGGGTGGGCGACGAGGACCTTGCGGTACTCGACGGCGAGCTGGCGCAGCTGGTCGCGCCAGTCGGCGTTCTCGTCGGCCGGGTCGGGGAGGGTGAGCTCGGCGGAGACCTCGTCGAGGGCGAGTTCGAGGAGGTCGTCCTTGGTGGCGACGTACCAGTAGACCGACATCGCGGTCACCCCGAGTTCGGCGGCCAGGCGGCGCATGGAGAACTTGGCGAGGCCCTCGGCGTCCAGCATCCGTACGGTGGTGGCGACGATGCGCGGCAGGTCGAGGGCGGGCCCGTCGCCCTTCCGCTTCGGGGCCGCGGGCTTTCCGGCCAGCCAGACGCTGGCCCGGGTGCCGTCGCTCGCCATGCGTGCTCTCCTCTGTGCGGGTGGTACGGGATCGATGCTAGGCCCTCGCCGGGCGGGGGCCGGGTGCGGGGACGGGGGCGGCTCCACCCCCGTGGAAGCCGCCCCCGTGTGCCGCCGGATGTCTCAGCCCTGCCCGGCCGGGGTCCGGCGCTCGGCCCGCCACAGGAGGACGGCGGCGAGCACGCCGCCCGCCAGGACCGCCGCCGCGCCGACCAGCTGGCTGGTCTGCACACCGGTGGCGAACGCGTCGGCTATCGCGGTGCGGTCGGCCGGGGTGCGGGCGTGGGAGAGGGCGGCGGGGAGGGAGCCCGCGCCGGCGGCGACGGCCGGGAGCAGGGCGGAGAAGCGGGAGGTGAGGACGGCGCCGAGGACGGCGACGCCCAGGCCGTTGCCGCACTCCTGGAGCGTGCCGTTGACACCGGCGCCGACGCCCGCCTTCTCCGGCGGGATGGCGGACATGATCGCGTTGGCCATGGCGGGCATCGACAGGGCGATGCCGATGCCCATGAGGATCAGGCCGAGCAGCATGCCGCCGTACCCGTGCGCGCCGAGGATCGCGATCGACGCGAGGCCCGCGGCCAGCAGGCCCATGCCGCCGGCGATGGCGACCGGCGTGCCGACCTTCGGGAGCAGCCGGGCGCCCACGCCGGTGAGGTTGAGGACGACGATCACCAGGGCGAGCGGCGTCATGCGCAGGCCGGTCTCCAGCGGGTCGTAGTTCAGGACGAGCTGGAGGTGCTGGGTGAGCAGGAAGAACGAGCCGCCCATGCCGAAGGCGACGAGGATGCCGCCGGAGACCGCGCCGACGAAGCGGCTGTTGCGGAAGAAGTGCATGTCGAGCATCGGGTAGGGGCAGCGGCGCTCCCACAGGGCGAAGAGGGCCAGGGTGACCACGCCGATGCCGGCGGAGGTCAGGACGTGGGCGGAGGTCCAGCCGTGGCCCGGGCCGGAGATGATCGCGTAGACGACGCCGGTCATGCCGATGGTGGACAGCAGCGCGCCGAGCAGGTCGGGGCGGTCGCCCTGGGGGTTCTTGGACTCCGGGACCCACTTGAGGACCGCGAGCAGCCCGAGGACGGCCACGGGCAGGTTGATCAGGAAGATCGACCCCCACCAGAAGTGGTTGAGCAGTGCCCCGCCGATCAGCGGTCCGGCGGCGAAGCCGAGCGAGCCGACCGCGCCCCACAGGCCGATGGCCTTGGGCCGCTCGTCGTCGTCGAAGACCTGCACGACGACGGCGAGCGTCGTCGTCATGAGCAGGGCGCCGCCGACGCCCATGCCGGCGCGGGCCGCGATCAGCTGGCCGGTCGTCCCGGACAGCGACGCCCCCAGCGAGCCGAGGCCGAAGAGGGCGAGGCCCAGGGCGAGCAGCTTCTTGCGGCCGTAGCGGTCGGCCATGCTGCCCGCCGTGAGCAGCAGTCCGGCCTGGACCAGCGAATAGGCGTTGATCATCCACTGGATGTCGGACGTCGCGGCGCCCATCTCCTCGGTGAGGGAGGGGATGGCGACGGTGAGGACGGTGTTGTCGAGCAGCACGGTGAGCTGGGCGAGGCAGATGACGGCGAGGACTGCCCAGCGCGTGGGGTTGCGCGGCGGCCGCTCCGTGGCGGCCTGCGGGGAATCGGCGATCGTCGCCGTCATGACAGCTCCCTTGTACGGTGTACGACTGGGTGACGTCGTACACCGTACAGGAGATTCTTCTACGCCGTACAGGGCTTTTTTCGGGGAGCTGTCCCGGCGGCTACTTCTCCGCGGGGCGCGTGAGGTCGTAGAGCGTCGTGCCGCCCACCGTGACCTGGGTGAAGTGCGACTGGACCCAGGAGGTGATCCGCGCGGACGGGCCCCGGCCGCCGTCTCCCGGCCCGCCGCCGCGGCCCTCGCCGCCGCCGGCGATGAAGTAGTGGATCTTCCCGGCCTTCACATACTCCTGGAACCGCTCCAGGGTCGGCGACGGGTCGCTGCCGTTGAAACCGCCGACCGGCATCACGGGCCGCTGCGTGGCGAGTTGGTAGCCCGCCGCGTTCTGCGAACCGACGGCCGCGGCGACCCAGGTGTACGAACCGGCGTCCCGCTCCAGGGCGTTCGCCGCCTCCTTGCTCACCTTCCGGCCCCCGAGGAGACCCCCCATTCCGCCGGGCATGCCCTCCGGCTTGTCGCCCGCACGGCGCCGGCCGTCCTGGCCGGGCCGGCAGTCGGCCGGGTCGCCGCCACGGCCGCCCGGGCCCGCCCCCTTGTGCGCGCCGGACGGCCACCCGCCGGGCATCCGGCCGGCGTCGCGGCGCCCGCCGCAGCCGGCCGGACCGCCGGGAACGCCCTCGTTCCCGCCACCCCGGAAGGCTCCGCCGGGAAACCCGCCCCGGCCGCCGCCGAAGCCCCCACCGCGAACGGGCGGGCCGGCGGTCACGATCGAGCCGCCGTGCGCGGTGTTCACCGTGTCGAGCGTGTACGCCACCGGGGCCGCCAGCGACACCGCCACGGCGAGACCCGCCGCCGCGCGCGCCTGCCGGACGCCCGCGCGCCGCACGGTCAGCAGGGCCGCGCCCGCCACCACGCCGCCCACCAGCACGGCCCACTTCAGCCACGGCAGCCACTGCGGCGTACGGCCCAGCAGCACGTACGCCCACCCGGCCGTGCCCACGACGAGGACCGCGAGCAGCGCGGTCGCCCGGCGCTCCCACAGCACGGCCGCGCCCATGCCGGCGAGCGCGGCGATATAGGGGGCGAGGGCGATGTTGTAGTACTGGTGGAAGATCCCGGACATGAAGCTGAAGATCCCGAAGGTCATCAGCAGCGCCCCGCCCCAGGCGAGGAAGGCCGTGCGCCGCGGATTCCCCGTACGGCCGCCCTGCCGCGTCAGCCACAGCCCGAGCAGGAGCAGGACGAAGGCCGCCGGCAGCAGCCAGGCGATCTGGCCGCCCATGTCCGGGCCGAAGAGCCGGGTGAGCCCGGTCTCGCCCCAGCGGCCGCCGCCCGGGCCGGCATGGCCGCCGACGCTGCCGGTCTCGTTGCCGTCGATGCGGCCGAGGCCGTTGTAGCCGAAGGTCAGTTCCAGGAAGCTGTTGTGCTGCGAGCCGCCGACGTACGGCCGCGAGGCCGCGGGCATCAGCTCGACGACGGCGACCCACCAGCCGCCGCTGACCACCAGCACCAGCCCGGCCAGCAGCAACTGCCCGAGCCGCCGCCACGGGCGGGCCGGGGCGCACACCGCGTACAGCAGGGCGAGCGGCGGCAGGATCAGCCAGGCCTGGAGGGTCTTGGTGAGGAAGGCGAGGCCGAAGCTCAGGCCGGCGGCCAGCAGCCAGGACGTCCGCGCGTCCTCCATCGCCCGCAGCACACAGGCGACGGCGCAGATCATGAGCAGGCACAGCAGCGCGTCGGGGTTGTCGAAGCGGAACATCAGCGCGGCGACCGGCGTCACGGCGAGCACCGCGCCGGCCAGCAGCCCGGCGCCCCGCCCGAAGTGACGGCGCACGGTCGCGTACAGCACGCCGACCGCGGCGACACCCATGAGCGCCTCGGGCACCAGGATCGACCACGAGCTCAGACCGAAGATCCGGACGGACAGTCCCATGGGCCACAGCGCGGCGGGCGGCTTGTCGACGGTGATGGAGCTCGCGGCGTCGGACGAGCCGAAGAAGAACGCCTTCCAGCTCGCGCCGCCGGCCTGCGCGGCGGCGGCGTAGAACTGGTTGGCGTAGCCGGACGCGCCCAGGTCCCAGAGGTAGAGCGCGGCGGTCGCGGCGAGCAGCCCGAACAGGGCGAGCCGCCCGGGCGCGGGGCGGCGGCTGACGGTCATGGGGTGGTGCTCCTCTGGTGCTGGTGGCCCGGCGCGAAGACCCACGCGCGCAGGAGAAGGAAACGCAGCGCGGTCGCCGCGAGGTTGGCGGTGACCAGGACGGACAGTTCGGCGCCCGCCGACGGGCCGCCCCCGGCCAGGTCCAGGGCGGCGAGCGAGCCGCTGGTCAGCGCGAGGCCGATGCCGAACACCACGAGCCCCTGCGCCTGGTGCCGCACGGCCCGCTCCCGGCCGCGCACCCCGAAGGTCAGGCGCCGGTTGGCGGCCGTGTTGCCGACGGCGGTCAGCAGCAGGGCAACGGCGTTGGCGAGCTGCGGGCCGGTCCCGGTGCGCAGCAGCGAGTACAGCGCCAGATAGGCGAGCGTGGACAGCGCGCCCACGACGCAGAAACCGAGCAACTGCCGTGCCAGCCCGCGCGGTACGCCCGGTACCGTCCGGTCGCGCGGGTCGTCGCCGAACGGCCGCGCCAGCCGGTCCAGCGGCAGCCGGCCGGTGGCCAGGGCGCGGCCGATCCGCAAGACGCCGCGCAGGTCGTCGGTGGCGGTCCGCACGAGGTGCACGGAGCTGTTCGGGTCGTCGACCCAGTCCACCGGCACCTCGTGGATCCGCAGCCCGGCCCGTTCGGCGAGCACGAGCAGTTCGGTGTCGAAGAACCAGCCGGTGTCCTCGACCAGCGGCAGCAGCCGTTCGGCGACGTCCTTGCGGATCGCCTTGAAGCCGCACTGCGCGTCGGAGAAGCGCGCGGCGAGGCCGGTGCGCAGGATCAGGTTGTACGCACGGGAGACGAACTCCCGCTTCGGCCCCCGCACCACCCGGGAGCCGCCCGCCAGCCTGGTCCCTATGGCCAGGTCGGAGTGGCCGGAGATGAGCGGGGCGACGAGCGGCAGCAGCGCGTTGAGGTCGGTCGACAGGTCGACGTCCATATAGGCGAGCACCGGCGCCCCGGAGTGCGACCACACCGTCCGCAGCGCCCGCCCGCGTCCCTTGCGCTCCAGCCGTACGGCCGTGACCTCCTCGAGCGCGTCGTCGAGCGCGGCGGATACGAGCGGGGTGCTGTCGGTGCTGGCGTTGTCCGCGACGGTGATGCGGAAGGGGTACGGAAAGGTGCCGCTCAGGTGCGCGTGCAGCCGGCGCACGCAGCGCTCGAGGTCGGCCTCCTCGTTGTACACGGGGATGACGACGTCGAGGACGGGCCCGGCGTCGGTCGTTACGGGCGCCCTGACGGGCAGTGGCTGGGGCATGGACCCAGAGCGTGGTCCGCGGCGCTGTCGTGGGGGTGTGCGGAGCCTGTGGCCGCGCTGTGAGTCCGGTCCGGCGCCGGGAACGCCACCCGGAACACCACCCGGAACACCGTCCGGCCCGGCGCGCTCGTGACGGTCACGTCGCCGCCGTGCGCCACGACGACCGCCCGCACGATGGCCAGGCCCAGTCCGGTGCCGCCGCCCTCCGCCCCGCGCGAGCGGCCCGCGTCGCCGCGGGCGAAGCGTTCGAAGACGTGCGGGAGGAGGTCCGGCGGGATGCCGGGCCCGTCGTCCTCGACCTCCAGGACCGCGCCGGGCCGCACCCGGGCCGTGACGGTCGTGCCGGGCGGGGTGTGGGTGCGGGCGTTGGCGAGGAGGTTGACCAGGACCTGGTGCAGCCGGGCCGCGTCCCCGGGCACGGTGACCGGCTCGGCCGGCAGGTCGAGGCGCCAGACGTGGCGGGGGCCGGCCGCCCGCGCGTCGCTCACGGCGTCGACCACGAGCGGAGAGAGGTCGAGGTCCGCGCGTTCGAGCGGGCGGCCGGTGTCCAGGCGGGCGAGCAGGAGGAGGTCCTCCACCAGCTCGGTCATCCGGCGGGCCTCGGCCTCGATGCGGCCGAGGGCGTGCCGGGTCGCGGGGCCGGTCTCCTCCCGGCCCCGGCGGGTGAGTTCCGCGTAGCCGCGGATGGAGGCCAGGGGCGTGCGCAGCTCGTGGCCGGCGTCGGCGACGAACCGCCGCACGCGCGTCTCGCTCTCCTGCCGCGCGGCCAGCGCCGAACCGACGTGTTCCAGCATGCGGTTGAGCGCCGCGCCCACCTGCCCGGCCTCCGTGCGCGGATCGGCCTCCGCGTCGGGCACCCGCTCGTGCAGCATCACCTCGCCGCTGTGCAGGGGCAGATGCAGCACCCGGTTCGCCGTGGCGGCGACGCGCCGCAGCGGCCGCAGGGCGATGCGGACGAGGGCGGCGGCCGCGATGC
>NZ_JBFAPH010000045.1:0-27463 GCF_040675635.1 Streptomyces sp. NPDC049577 | reverse complement strand
CGGCGGGCAGCACCCCGGCCACCGAGTGAACGGCCGTGACCTCCAGGGACTCCTGGGGCGTCAGGGGCGGGAGGAGTCCGGGGAGCCGTTCGGCCAGCATCGTCTTCCCCGCGCCGGGCGGGCCGAGGAAGAAGACGTGGTGCCGCCCGGCGGCGGCCACCTCCAGGGCGCGGCGGGCCCGGCCCTGCCCGGCGACCTCAGCGAGGTCGGGCAGCCGGCCGCCGGCGGCCGTCCCCGTGGTCCGGCCGGCGCCGGGCAGGGCGAGCCCGGCGAGCATCGGGTCCGGGCGGCCGTCCCCCGGCGGACCTTCGTCCTCCTCGGGCACGGGTTCGTCGGCCAGGATGGCGATCAGCTGCCGCAGGCTGCGGATGCCGAGCACCGACACCCCCGGGACGAGCGACGCCTCGGCGGCGGTCCGCTCGGGGACGACCACGTGGCGGTAGCCGGCGTCGGACGCGGCGAGCACGGCCGGCAGGACGCCGCGGACCGGGCGGACGCGGCCGTCCAGACCGAGCTCGCCGATCATCATCAGATCGGCGATCTCCCTGGGGTCGACGCGCTCGGCCGCGCCCAGGACGGCGCACGCCACGGCCAGGTCGAAGCCGCTGCCGCCCTTGGGCACGGACGCCGGGCTCAGCCCGACGGTGAGCTTCTTCTGCGGCCAGTCGGCCCCGGAGTTCACCACGGCGGCGCGCACCCGGTCCCGGCTCTCGGTGAGGCTCTTGTCGGGCAGACCGACGAGGGTGAAGGCGGCGACGCCCGGTTCCAGATCGGCCTGGACCTCCACGACGACGCCCTCGACCCCGACCAGGGCAACCGAACAGGTACGGGCGAATCCCATCAGGACACCCCCCTGACGTGCTCCACGACCGGGGCACCGCGCCGGGGCAGCAGCACCCCCACCAGGTCGATGCGCACCCCGCCCGGCGGCGGGGGGCCGCCGCGCCGCTCCAGCCAGCGCTCGGCGAGCCGGCCCAGCCGCGCGGCCTTGGCGGCCCGCACGGCCGCCATCGGATGTTCGTAGGGACCCTCGCGCCGGGTCTTGACCTCACACACCACCAGTGCGTCGGCGTCCTGCGCGACGATGTCGATCTCGCCGTCGCGGCACCGCCAGTTCCGTGCCAGCACGGTCATCCCGGCAGCGGCCAGCCTGCGGGCCGCCAGGTCCTCCCCGTAGCGGCCGAGTGCTCGTCGAGCGCCCATTCGGCACCACCTCCGGCACCGACTGTGACGCCTCCGCCCGAAACCGTTGGATCTTGGTGGACAACCCGGCGGTTGTGGAAAACCCGGTCACCCACACGGGTGCGACAAGCGCGCGTCAGCTGCCCGGCAGGTCCAGGTCGCTCTTGTTCAGCTCCTCGATGTTCACGTCCTTGAACGTGAGCACCCGCACCTGCTTCACGAACCGCGCCGGCCGGTACATGTCCCACACCCAGGCGTCGGCCATCGAGACCTCGAAGAAGACCTCCCCCTGCACGGAGTGGACCTGCATCTCGTAGTCGTTCGTCAGATAGAACCGACGCTCGGTCTCGATCACGTATTTGAACAGACCGACGACATCGCGGTACTCCCGGTAGAGCTTCAGCTCCATCTCGGTCTCGTACTTCTCGAGGTCCTCGGCGCTCATGGCATGTTCCCCTTCAGCCGTACGGTCTCCCCATTGTGCGTCAGGCGCGCTCCGTCTCCAGGAGCACCGGCGTCTTCGGGGGACCCTCGTCGAGCAGCGTCCGCAGCAGCCCGGCGAGCCTGGTCGGATACACCGTCTCATGTGTCGCGAGGAGTTCCTCGCACGTCCACCAGCGCAACCCGGTCAGGCTGCGCCGCTCCAGCTCCGTCCGCCCGCCGGTCCACACCGCCGCGCGGTCCGTGCGGGCGAGGAAATAGCGTTCGTCCTGCTCCCAGCGCCGCCCGTCGAAGGGGAAGGAGCACACGCGCCGCCACAGCTCCGGGCCCAGCTCCACGCCGGTGATGCCGGTCTCCTCGGCCAGCTCCCGGCGCGCGGCGTCCTCCCAGCCCTCGGTGCCCTCCAGCCCGCCGCCCGGGGTGAACCACCAGGTGCGGGAGGGGTCGTCCGGCTCGTATCCGTGCAGCAGCAGGATGCGGTCGGCCGGGTCGAGCAGCACGACCCGTGCGGCCCGGCGCGGCCCGGCGGTGGAGCACGCCTCGTCGCGCGGGGGCTCGCCGGGAAGCTCAGGGGACGGGGACGTCACGGGCCCTCACCGCCTTCCCTCGACGGCCCAGACGGCGTGCGAGCGGTCCGTACGCCGCACCTCCCAGGATGAGCACCGCGCCGGCGATCACCGCGGCGATCATCAGCGGCAGCGGGCCGGGCCGGGAGGTGCCGCCGGGCAGTCCGGCGAAGGAGCCCGGGCGTTCGATCATGCCCCAGCCGGCCACCGGCCAGGCCGTGGCGTCCACGCGCGCCCTGACGGCCGAGCGCGGCACCGCGCCGCTGCCGCCGTCCGCGAGGTGGACACGGGAGTCGACGGAGTCGGCACGGTGATCACCCAGCAGGAAGAGACTGCCCTCGGGGACGGTCGCGGAGAAGCCGGTCGGGGAGGCGGGGCCGCTGCCCCGCAGATACGGTTCCTCGACGGGTCTGCCGTTGATCGTCAGCCGCCCCCGGGCGTCGCAGCAGGCGACCTTGTCGCCACCGACGCCCACGACGCGCTTGACCATGGGCAGGTCGCCCCAGACCTTGTCCTTGAAGACGATCACGTCGCCGCGGCGCACCTCGCCGCCCGTCACGCGCTCGGCCAGGACGTGGTCGCCCCGGGCGATGGTGGGTTCCATCGAGTCCGTCGGCACGCTGTACGGCTGGTAGAGCACGGCCGCCCAGACGAAGCCGCCGAGGAAGAGCACAAGGCCGACGGCCACGGCCAGCCCGGACAGCACCCTGCCCGCGCGGCCGTGGCCGTCGGTCACGCCTTCTGCTGTGCTCATCCGTGCCCCCGCCGCGTAGAAGATCGGATTCCGCATGCCCTGCGGCATGGAATCGCACCCTACCCGGCGGTACGGGCGTCGGTCAGCCCTTCTTGCGCAGGTTCCGGCGGCGCCACAGCACCAGCGGCACCGCACCCGCGAGCCCGAGGGCCGGCGGGGCCACCGCACCCGCGGCGTTCAGCCCCTTCTGGTCGAAGGTGTCCGGCACCGGCAGCGTGGACCAGCGGTTCAGCGGCCAGGCCACCACGATCGCCCGGCCGACGACCTCGTCCTCGGAGACCGTGCCGTGGTACTGGTCGAGGTCCTGGTGGTAGCGGGAGTCCAGGGAGTCCTGGCGGTGGTCGCCCATGACCCAGATCCGGCCCTTGGGCACCTTGATCGGACCGAAGGGCTTGTCACCGCAGGGGGTGTTGCCGGGGAAGATGTACGGCTCGTTCAGCGCCTTGCCGTTGACGGTGACCGGCTCGTTGTTGCCCTTGCACTCGACGGTGTCCCCGCCGACCGCGATGACCCGCTTGATCAGGTCCTTCTCCTCGGCGGAGGGCATCAGGCCGATGAAGCTGAGCACCTGCTGCACGGGGTTCTGCTGGGTGGCCTGCTCACCGAGCCAGCCGCCCGGATCGTGGAAGACCACCACCTCGCCGCGCTCGGGTTTCGAGCCGAACCACGGCGTCAGCTTGTCGACCAGCACACGGTCGCCACGCTGCAGGGTGTTCTGCATCGACTCGGAGGGGATGGAGAACGCCTGCACGAGGAACGTCTTGATCAGCAGCGCGAGCAGCAGCGCGATGCCGATCAGGATCGGCAGCTCCTTCCAGAAGGATCGTTGCTGCCGGGGCTGCCGCCGGCCGCCGCGGCCCCGGCCTTCCTCGTCCCGCGCGGACGAGGCGTCGTCCCCGTCCTCCGCGGGGCCGATGGACGCCTGGGAACCGCTCTCCTCGGGCGCGCCCTCGAGGGCCGCTTCGTCGCCCTCCCCGCGCCGCTCGGGCTCACCGTGACCGGAACGCGCGCCGACCGCCAAATCCCCCACATCCACTCCTCACTCCACGCTGCCGCCTGTCGCGTCCACGGCGCAGGCCCACCACTCCCATAACGAGCGGGAGTTCCGCAGGGGTCGGGAGCCGGATCAATCCTGCTTGATCCGTGGAGGACACACTATGCGCCGCGCCGCCCGCCCGTGCGCCACCTTCCGGCGCGTCCCGCACCGCGGCGAAGGTGTCCCGGGAGGAGAGGCTCCGCCAGTGGCCGAACGGCCAGGCGATCACCATCGCACGCCCCACGACCAGGTCTTCCGCCACCGTTCCATGATCCGGTTCGTCCAGGTGCACGCGTGAATCGGCCGAGTTCGACCGGTGGTCCCCCATCACGAAATACCGCCCCGGCGGAACCCTGACCTCGAACGGGATCTGGGAAGGAGGATTGCCCGGATGGACGTACGGTTCCGTCAGCGGCGTCCCATTGACCGTGATTTTGCCGTTGGTGTCACAGCACTTGACCGTGTCCCCGCCGACGCCGATGACCCGTTTGATCAGGTCTCGCTCGTCGGCCGACGGCAGCAGCCCTATGAACGTCAGGACTTCTTTGCCCTGCCGGATGACCACCGGGTCGGGGTCGGCCGGATGCTCCCCCTCCAGCCAGTTGCCCGGGTCCTTGAAGACGACCACGTCGCCGCGCTCGGGTTTCGAGCCGAACCACGGCGTCAGCTTGTCCACCACGACCCGGTCGCCGATCCGGATCGTCTGCTCCATCGAGCCGGAGGGGATCACGAACGCCTGGACGAGGAACGTCTTGAGCACCAGGGCGATCAGGACGGCCACCCCTATCAGGACCGGCACCTCCTTGACCACCGACCGGCGCCGCCGCCGCTTGGCCCGCCGCGCCGCCTTGCGCCGCGCGGCCCGTCCGCCCGGGACCTGGGCCGGGGGCGCGGTCCCGGCGGCCTTGGCGGCCTTGCGCCGCGCCGCCCTGCCCTCCGGGGCGGGAGGAGCCGCCTGGGCCGCCTTCCGCCGTGCGGCCCGTCCGCCCGGGGCCGGCACCGCCGCTGCGGTGGGCGGCCCGTCCGCGGCGGTGCGCCCCCGGCTACCCATGCGCCGGCCCGTGGGGTTCCGGTACGCCCGCGAAGGCGGAGGACCGGCGCAGCGAGCCGATCCGGGCGAACGGCCAGCCGATCCAGTCGGCACGTCCGACGACCCGCTCCAGCGGCACCGTGCCGCCGCCGGGCTCGCCCAGGTGGTCACGGGAGTCGCGGGAGGCACTGCGGTGGTCGCCCATGACCCACAGCTTGCCCTCGGGAACCACGATGTCGAACGGCACCCGCGAGGGCGCGTCCCCCGGGTACAGATAGTCCTCGGTGACCGGCCGGCCGTTGACCATGAGCCGGCCCTGCCGGTCGCAGCAGGTGACCCGGTCCCCGCCGATGCCGACGACCCGCTTGATGTAGTCGGTCGGCGCGGGGCTCATCAGCCCCACCGAGGAGGCGCCCTTGCGGATCAGTGAGGTGACCGGGTTCTCGGCGGGCCGGTCCTGGACGAACGAATCGGTGCCGTCGAAGACCACGACATCGCCCCGGCGCGGCTCGTCGCCGAAGCGGTAGGCGAGCTTGTTCACCAGCACCCGGTCGCCGACCCGCAGCGTGTTCTCCATCGAACCGGACGGGATCAGAAACGGCTGTATGAGAAAGCTGCTGGTCAGTACCAGGAAGACCAGGCAGACCAGCAGCAGCGCGCAGGCCCGGCGCAACGGCCCGCCGTCGGCCGCCCAGCGCCATGCCGCCCGCAGCGGGCCCGCCCGCCGGGCCGATCCGCCCGGAAAACGTGATCCGCCCGGAAAACGCGAGGAGCGCGACCGCTCCTCCCCCGCGTCGGGGGTGGAAGAGCGGTCGCGCTCCGCAAGCTGTGCGTCGGTGTCCATCGGGGCAAGAGCCTATCCGGCCCGGCCCGGACACCGGCGGGAAGCTCAGTTGTCGCGCTTCTCCTTGATCTTCGCGGCCTTGCCGCGCAGCTCACGGAGGTAGTACAGCTTGGCGCGGCGGACGTCACCGCGGGTCACCAGCTCGACCTTCTCGAAGATCGGGCTGTGCACCGGGAAGGTGCGCTCGACGCCGACGGAGAAGGAGACCTTGCGAACGGTGAAGGTCTCGCTGACGCCCGCGCCCTGGCGGCGGATGACGACACCCTTGAACTGCTGGATGCGGGAGCGGTTGCCCTCGATGACGCGAACGTGGACGTTCACGGTGTCGCCGGGGCGGAAGGCCGGGACGTCGGTGCGCAGCGACGCGGCGTTGACGTTGTCGAGCAGGGAGGACATGGCGTCTCTTCCTCGCCGATGCCACAGGTCATCGGCGGAATTCGTACTGAAGTGGAATGGCTGCCGGAAGCGCCGGGCGGACGTCGTTCCCCCTGTGGCAGGGGCGTGCGCCGGACGCAAGGCAACGGCTCATTCTTCCACGGACTGGTCCACCCGCCCAAATCGGCCGTCCTCGCCGGGCGCCCAGCCCAGGATCGAGAGCATCTCGCGGTCCTTCTTGTCGAACGCCGCCGGGTCGGTGCGCTCGATGAGGTCCGGCCGGTTGACGGTGGTGCGCCGGAAGGCCTCGTCCCGCCGCCAGCGGGCGATCTTGCCGTGGTGGCCGCTGAGCAGGACGTCCGGGATGCCGCGGCCGCGCCACTCCGGCGGCTTGGTGTAGACCGGGCCCTCCAGCAGGTCGGCCATGGCGCCGGGGGCGAAGGAGTCGTCGCGGTGGGACTCGGCGTTGCCCAGCACCCCGGGCAGCAGCCGGGCGATGGCCTCGACCATGACCAGGACGGGAGCCTCGCCGCCCGCCAGCACATAGTCGCCGATGGAGACCTCGCGCACATCGAGCTTCTCGCCGTACTCCTCGATGACGCGGCGGTCGATGCCCTCGTAGCGGGCGGGGGTGAAGACCAGCCACGGCTTCTCGGACAACTCGACGGCGAGCGCCTGGGTGAACGGCTTGCCGCTGGGCGTCGGCACGACGAGCACGGGCCGCGCGCCCTCCTCGCCGGAGGCGATGATCGCGTCGAGGGCCTCGCCCCAGGGCTCGGGCTTCATGACCATGCCGGGCCCGCCGCCGTACGGGGTGTCGTCGACGGTGTTGTGCTTGTCGTGCGTCCATTCCCGCAGGTCGTGGACGCGCACATCGAGCCGGCCGCGCGCGCGGGCCTTGCCGACGAGCGAGACGTTCAGCGGTTCGAGGTACTCGGGGAAGATCGTGACGATGTCGAGGCGCATCAGGCGTCACCCTCGGTGCCGCGCCCGGCCTCGGTACCGGCCTCGGCGTCACCCTTGGCCTCGACCTCGGCCTCGGCCTCGGCGTCGCGGGAGCTCGCGACCTCCGCCTGCTCGGCGTCGAGGAGCCCGCGCGGCGGGTCGACGACGGCGCGCTGCTCGTCCAGGTCGATCTCCGTGACGATCTCGGAGACGAAGGGGATCATCACCTCGCCGCCGTCGGGCCGCTCGACGATGAACAGGTCCTGCGACGGCAGATGGGCGATCTCGGTGATGCGCCCGACAGGCGTGCCGTCGAGCGTGACCACGTCGAGGTCGATCAGCTGGTGGTCGTAGAACTCCTCCGGGTCCTCGGGGGTCTCGTCCGGGTCCACGTCGGCGACCAGCAGGGTGTTGCGCAGCGCCTCGGCGGCCGTGCGGTCGTTGACGCCGGCGAAGCGCAGCAGCAGCCGGCCGCTGTGCACCCGGCCGGACTCGATGGTCAGCGGCCCCACACCGGCGGGGTCCGTGCCCACCACGGCGCCCGGTCCGAGCCGCAGCTCGGGCTCGTCCGTGCGCACCTCCACCGTGACCTCGCCCTTGATGCCGTGGGCGCGGCCGATCCTCCCGACAACGAGCTGCACGATCGATCCTGTCCTTCTCACTGTGTTCCGTACGAACGCGACAACGGGCCGGGAAGGGAAACCCTTCCCGGCCCGTGCCGGTGCTTCACATCGCCCTCAGCGGACCTGGTCCACGTCGACGAGGTCGACGCGGATGCCACGGCCGCCGATGGCGCCCACGACGGTCCGCAGGGCGCGGGCGGTGCGGCCGTTGCGGCCGATCACCTTGCCGAGGTCGTCGGGGTGGACCCGGACCTCCAGCACGCGCCCGCGGCGCAGGTTGCGCGAGGCGACCTGCACGTCGTCGGGGTTGTCGACGATGCCCTTCACGAGGTGCTCAAGGGCCTCCTCGAGCATCCTCAGGCCTCGGTCGACTCGGCGGACTCGGCAGCCTCGGCCTCGTCCTTCTTCTCCGACTTCTTGGCCTTCGGGGTGATGGCCTCACCCTTCGCCTCGCCGGCGGCGTTGACGGCGGCCTCGAAGAGACCGCTGGTGTCGGCCTTCGGCTCGGCGGTGAGCATCGGGGCCGGGGCCGGCAGACCCTTGAACTTCTGCCAGTCGCCGGTGACCTTGAGGATGGCCAGAACGGGCTCGGTCGGCTGCGCGCCGACACCCAGCCAGTACTGGGCGCGCTCGCTGTTCACCTCGATGCGCGAGGGGTTCTGCACCGGGTGGTACAGACCGATCTCCTCGATGGCCCGGCCGTCACGGCGGGTACGGGAGTCGGCGACGACGATGCGGTAGTGAGGCGAACGGATCTTGCCCAGACGCTTCAGCTTGATCTTGACTGCCACGGGAGTGGTGTCTCCTGGTCTTGACGTGGTTGGGCACAACGAGATGCCACGTGGGGTTGCGGTACTCGGGTGCCCGATGGACGCGTCAGCCGGAGGAGAGAGGGGTCCTGTGCGGCTGTCGAGTACAGCTGCCCATTGTGCCACACCGTGCGGCGGGGTCTGCGACGCGCCGGCCGCGATCAGCCGACCGACACCGTCTCCGGGATCCGGAACGGCTGGCCGCAGCCGCCGCACATGATCGGAGCCTGCGCGAGGACCGACGGCACGACACGGACGTTCCGCCCGCAGTCGCACACGGCCTTCACACGCACTCCCCCGCCGGACGAGCCGTGGCGCGCCGCCGGGCCGCGGAAGGTCCGCGAGGTGTCGGCCGCGGTGGCGGCCGAATGCGCCTTGAGTGCCCGCTGCAGTCTCTCGATCGTGGGGCGGTAGCGCCTGCGCGCCTCGGGGTTGAGCACGACCAGCGAGAAGCCGCTGCTGGGATGCGGCTCATCGCTGTGGTCGAGCCCCAGCTCCTCGGCGATCGCCAGGAAGCGGCGGTTGTGATAGCGGCCGGCACGCGAAGTGTCCCGGACACCGCGGGCGGCCGCGATGCCGTGCACTGCCTCGTGCAGCAGCCTTTCGAAGGAGAGCTCGGCGCCACAGGCGGACGACGACTCCCCGATCAACGATTCGGGCGCGGCTAGATCCGGCAGCTCGGGGTGGTACCGCTGAATGTCGGCCCACGCCTGCGCCAGCTCTGCGGCGAGAACAGGTGGTGTCGTGCTCACGTCGTGACAACGAGCAGGGACGGCCCGGTGTTCCGATACCGGGCCATCCCAAATATTTTGCACGTACCAGTCAGTTTCCCGACTCATACGCCCTGACGAGGGCGGGTGCGCAGATCTACGGAGAAGCTACGGAGAAGCCGGAGAAGTAGCGCACCCGTTCGCACAACAGGACGTACTGACTCCGCAGTCAGCGCGCGGGACCCCGCCTCCCCGGAAAGCACGAACGCCCCGGCGCGAGCCGATGGGCTCACGCCGGGGCGACGGTGCTCAGTACGCGCGCGCGACGATCGCGACGGCGCCCGGGGCGTCGTCCGACTCCGGCACCGACCCGTCGGCACCGACCAGGCAGCGCACCGTCACGGCCTGCTCGGCCAGCTTGGCCTCGCCCTCCGCGCCCAGCGTCGCCCACGGGATGCGCGCCCAGCCGCCGGCGGCCGCCGCCTCCGCGGCCTCCTCGATCGTCTTCACGTCCGTCGTCCGCGACTCACGGCGCTCGCGCGACTGGCGCAGCAGCAGCTCCTGGTCCTCCTCCAGGACCTTCGGCAGCAGCGCGGCCAGCTCCTCGATGCGCACCGGCTCCTTGCCGCCGGGGATCCGGCGGGCCAGCATCGCGGTGCCGTTCTCCAGGTCGCGCGGACCGATCTCGATCCGGACCGGCACGCCCTTGAGCTCCCAGTCCACCGCGCGGCGGCCGAACGGAGTGTCGGTGCGGTCGTCCACCTGCACCCGCACGCCGGCGGCCTTCAGCACGTCACCGATCTCCCGCACCTTGGCGATCACGGCGTCGTCGCCCTTGATCGCCAGGACCACGGCCTGCACCGGCGCCAGACGCGGCGGCACCCGAAGACCGTTGTCGTCGCCGTGCGACATGATCAGACCGCCGACCATACGGGTCGACACGCCCCAGGACGTCTGCCAGACCAGCTCCTGCTGCCCGTCCTTGGACAGGTAGGAGGTGTTGAACGCCTTCGCGAAATTCTGGCCGAGCTCGTGGCTGGTGCCCATCTGCAGCGCCTTGCCGTCACGCATCATGCCCTCGAGGGTGAGCGTGTTGATCGCGCCGGCGAAGCGCTCCTTGGGCGTCTTGCGGCCCAGCACCACGTCGATGCCGAGCACGTTCACCATGAAGTCGTAGTAGACGTCCCGGTGAATGCGGGCCGCGTAGTCGCGCGCGTCCTCATAGGTCGCGTGCGCGGTGTGACCCTCCTGCCAGAGGAATTCGCTCGTACGGAGAAAGACGCGCGGACGCATCTCCCAACGCACGACATTCGCCCACTGATTGATGAGCAGCGGCAGGTCGCGGTAGCTCTGCACCCACTTCGAGAAGTACTCGTTGATGATCGTCTCGGAGGTCGGCCGCACCACGACCGGCTCCTCCAGCTCCTTGCCGCCACCGTGCGTGACGACGGCGAGCTCCGGCGCGAAGCCCTCGACGTGCTCGGCCTCGCGCGTCAGGTACGACTGGGGAATGAAGAGGGGGAAGTACGCGTTGGAGGCGCCCGCGTCCTTGATCCGGGCGTCCATCTCCTGCTGCATGCGCTCCCACAGCCCGTACCCGTACGGGCGGATGACCATGGTGCCGCGCACCGGGCCGTTGTCGGCCAGCTCGGCCTTGTTGATCAAGTCCTGGTACCAGCGCGGGAAGTCTTCCGCCTGGGGAGTGAGAATGGGAGCCTTTGCCATGGTGGGCATGGTACGGGGCCGGTCAGTCCGAGTGTGAATCCGTCCACTCGCAACCCCGCCTTCCCGGCCGCGCTTCCCGGCCGGCGGACGAACGTTCTCGCGCCGTCCCCTGGACTCACGGACCGAAGCGGAGTTCTCTGGCATGGGGGGAATCGGCAGCAGCGCACGACAGCACATGGGGGCGGCAGCTACGGACCGGACACGTCTTGCACGTCTTGGCGAATGGGGCGCTTTCGATGACACCAACCCTCGTGCGGCGGCACGCGCCGTCCTCATCGTCGCCCGAGTCGCGGGCCCGCGACTGGGCGGAAATCCAGGAACGGATGCTGGTACCGCTTTACGAGGCGGTGTACGAACGACTGGAGGTCGGCTCCGGAACCCGGCTGCTCAGCCTGGGCTGCGGCTCCGGCCTCGCCCTGCTCATGGCGGCCGCCCGCGGCGCCGCCGTCTGCGGCACCGACCGTGACGAGCGCCGGCTCGAACTGGCCCGCGACCGGCTGACCCCCGAGGGCGGCTCCGCCCCCGGCGCCCGGCTCGGCCTCGGCGGCCCCGCCTCCGCCCACGACCCGGGAGACCCTCCCTTCACCCTCGTCACCGCCTTCGACCCGCTTCTCGGCGCGGGCCGCACGGTCGACGGGCTCGCCCGGGACCTCGCGGAGGCGGCCGCACGCGCCGCCCACGGCACCCCGGTCGTCCTGGCCGGCTGGGGCCCGCAGGAGCGTTGTGCCGCATCGGGGGCGCTCAGGGTCGCGGCCCGGCTCGCAGACCCGATGTGCGCCCCCGCCCGCTGGCGTCCCAGCGGCCGGGACGACCTCGAGGACCTGGCCGCCCGCGCCGGACTGCGACCGGACGGCTCCGGCCGCGTCTCCTGCCCGTACGGCTACGCCGACCTCGGCAGCGCCGTCCGCGGGCTGCTCTCCACCGGCGCCTTCGACGCGGCCGCCCGCGCGACCGACGAGGACCAGGTCGTCAAGGAGCTCATCGAGGCCCTCCACCCGTACGTGCGCACCGACGGCACGGTGTGGATGCCGAACGTCTTCCGCTACCTCATCGCACGCGTCCGGCGGCACTGACGGCCACGCCACGGGCCGCACCGACGCGAACAGCGCCCCGACGGTGACCGTCGGGGCGCTGCGCGGCGTGTGTCAGGGGCCGGGTGTCAGCCCATGAACTTCTTGAACTCGTCCGGGAGTTCGAAGGGCTGACCGCCCTGGCCCGGCAGGCTCGGCGCATCGCCGGTCTGCGCCTGCTCCCGGCGCGCGGCGGCGGCCTCGGCCTCGGCCTTGCGCTTCATCGGGTTGCCCGACTGACGCTTGCCCTTGGCCTGCTTGACCTGCTTCTTCTTCTTGGCGCCACCGCCCATGCCCGGCATGCCGGGGAGACCGGGCATCCCGCCCTGCGCCATGCGGGACATCATCTTGCGCGCCTCGAAGAAGCGCTCCACCAGGTTCTTCACCGCGCTGACGTCCACGCCCGAACCCCGGGCGATACGGGCGCGGCGCGAGCCGTTGATGATCGTCGGGTCCTGGCGCTCGGCCGGGGTCATGGACTTGATGATCGCGGCGGTGCGGTCGACCTCGCGCTCGTCGAGGTTGTTGATCTGGTCCTTGAACTGCCCCATGCCGGGCAGCATGCCGAGCAGCTTCGAGATGGAGCCCATCTTGCGGACCTGCTCCATCTGGGCCAGGAAGTCGTCGAGCGTGAACTCCTTGGGGCCCTTGGCGAGCTTGGCCGCCATCTTCTCGGCCTCGGCCTGGGAGAAGGTCTGCTCGGCCTTCTCGATCAGGCTGAGCACATCGCCCATGCCGAGGATGCGGGACGCCATGCGGTCCGGGTGGAACGCGTCGAAGTCGTCCAGCTTCTCGCCATTCGAGGCGAACATGATCTGCTTGCCGGTCACGTGCGCGACCGACAGCGCGGCACCGCCCCGGGCGTCGCCGTCGAGCTTGGAGAGCACGACGCCGTCGAAGCCGACGCCGTCCCGGAAGGCCTCGGCGGTGTTGACCGCGTCCTGACCGACCATGGCGTCGACGACGAAGAGGATCTCCTGCGGCTGCACCGCGTCACGGATGTCCGCGGCCTGCTGCATCATCTCGGCGTCGATGCCGAGGCGGCCGGCGGTGTCGACGATGACGATGTCGTACTGCTTGGTGCGCGCGTACTCGATCGAGTCCTTGGCGACCTGCACCGGGTCGCCGACGCCGTTGCCCGGCTGCGGCGCGTACACGCCGACACCGGCACGCTCGGCGACGACCGCGAGCTGGTTGACGGCGTTGGGGCGCTGGAGGTCACAGGCGACGAGCAGCGGCGCGTGGCCCTGGCTCTTCAGCCAGCGGCCGAGCTTTCCGGCGAGCGTGGTCTTACCGGCACCCTGCAGACCGGCGAGCATGATCACGGTCGGCGCGGTCTTGGCGAAGCGGAGGCGGCGGGTCTCGCCGCCGAGGATGGTGATCAGCTCGTCGTTGACGATCTTGATCACCATCTGGGCCGGGTTCAGCGCCTGGCTGACCTCGGAGCCCATCGCCCGGTCCTTGACCTGCTTGATGAAGGCCCGCACCACGGGGAGGGCGACATCGGCCTCGAGGAGGGCGATGCGGATCTCGCGCGCCGTGGCGTCGATGTCGGCCTCGCTGAGCCGGCCCTTGCCACGGAGGTTTTTGAAAGTCGCGGAAAGGCGATCGGAGAGGGTATCGAACACGGCGGTCGTGGATCCTCGGTGGTCGGCGGCAGGGACAGTCGTCGTCCAGGGTATCCGGCCGCTCGGGTTGTGTGACCCGCACCCGAGCGGTCCCGGCGTCGCGCCCCTCAGCCCAGCGCCTCCTCCACCCCCCGCGCCAGCGCTCCGGCCTCCCGCTCCCCCAGCGGCGCGCCGTCCGCTCCGGTCACGTAGAAGGCGTCCACCGCACTCGCCCCCAGCGTGCTCACGTGCGCGCTCCGCACCCACACGCCCCCCGCGTCCAGGGCCCGCCCGACGCGGTGGAGCAGGCCGGGGGCGTCCTGGGCGCGGACCTCCAGGACCGTGGCGTCGCTCGACCCCGCCGGGGCGACGGTGACGCGCGGGGGCGCGTGCGGGGGCCTGCGGCGGCGGGTGTAGGCGCTCTCGCGCTCGGCCAGGCGCGCGGGGATGTCGAGGGAGCCGTCCAGGGCGCGGAGGAGGTCGTTGCGCAGCCGCGCCTCCTCCGGCAGGGAGCCGTACTCGGCGGCGACCCGCCAGGTCAGCAGCAGGACGCCCGTCCCGGCGAGCGGCTCGGGGAGCTCGACGGCCCGGAGTTCGGCCGAGCGCACGGTCAGCCGGTGCAGGGCGAGGACGCCGGCGGCGGCCGGGAGGACGCCGGGGCGGTCGGGTACGGCGATGAGCAGCCGGACGCCGACGGGCTCCTCACCCGTACCGGTCCCGGTGTCCGGGCGGGCGTGCAGGGTGACGACCGGGCCGCCCGTGCGGGCGGCCTCGACGGCCAGGCGCTCCTGCTCGGCGGTGGGCGCGAGCCGCTCCGGGCGGGGCGGTACGGGCCGGCCGGCGAGGGCCGCGCGGGTGCGCCGAACGAGGTCGGCGACGAGGGAGGCGCGCCAGGTGGTCCAGGCGGTGGGCCCGGTGGCGCGGGCGTCGGCCTCGGTGAGGGCGTGCAGGAGCTCCAGGGTGGCCACGTCGGGGACGGCGTCGGTGACGGTGCGCACGGTGGCGGGGTCGTCGAGGTCGCGGCGGGTGGCGGTCTCGGCCAGGAGCAGATGGTGGCGGACGAGGACGGCGAGGGTGCCGGTGTCCGCGTGGTCGAGGCCGAGGCGGGTGGCGACGTCGCGGGCGAGGACCTCGCCGGCGGCGGAGTGGTCGCCGGGGCGGCCCTTGCCGATGTCGTGCAGGAGGGCGGCGAGGAGGAGCAGGTCGGGGCGGTCGACGCGGCGGGTGAGGGCGGACGCCTGGACGGCGGTCTCGACGAGGTGGCGGTCGACGGTCCAGCGGTGCACGGGGTTGCGCTGGGGGCGGCAGCGGACGTGCTCCCATTCGGGGAGGAGCCGGGCGACGATGCCCTCGGTCTCCAGGGCCTCCCAGACGGCGACGGCGGGCTCGCCGGCGCCGAGGAGGGCGACGAGGCGGTCGCGGGCCTCGGCGGGCCAGGGCGCGGGCAGCGGTGGTGCGGCGGCCAGCCGGCGCACGGTGTGCGGGGCGAGGGGCAGGCCGGCCTGGGCGGCGGCGGCCGCGGCGCGCAGCGGCAGGAGGGGGTCCTGTTCGGGCCGCGCGGTGCGGGCGAGGACGGCTTCGCCGTCCTGTTCGACGACGCCCTCGGCGAGCGGGACGCGCTCGGGCTCGGTGAAGCCGCCCCGGCCGCCGCGGCCGCCGAGAACGCGGCGCAGGCGGGGTCGTCCGGAGCGGGCGCGCAGCACGCGGCCGACGTCGCGCCAGGTGACGTCGGCGGCGTAGGAGATGGTGCGGGCGGCCTCGTAGACGCGGCGCAGCAGGGCGTCGGCGTCGCTCAGGCCGAGGCTCGCGGCGACCTGGTCCTGTTCCTGGAGGGTGAGACGGTCGGTGGCGCGGCCGGTGGTCAGGTGGAGGGCGTCGCGGGTGTCGAGGAGGAGGGTGCGGGCGGCTTCGAGACCGGCGCGGGGGGCGTCGGCGAGCCAGGAGGCGGCGACGGCGCGCAGGGCGGTGGCGTCGCGGAGTCCGCCGCGGGCCTCCTTGAGGTCGGGTTCGAGGAGGAAGCGGAGTTCGCCCTGGCGGCGGGCACGGTCCTCGCACATCTCGCGGAGTTCGGGCAGACGGGCGGGGGCCTGGGCGCGCCAGTCCTCGTAGGCGGTGGTGCGCAGGGCGGCGGTGAGGGCTCGGTCGCCGGCGAGGTGGCGGGCGTCGAGGAGGCCGAGGTGGGCCTTGAGGTCGCCGGCGGCGGTCTTGCGGGCCTCGGCGAGGGTGCGGACGGAGTGGTCGAGGGCGACGCCCATGTCCCAGACCGGGTACCAGACGCGGTCGGCGAGGGCGGCGAGCGTGGTGGCGTCGGCGGTGCCGTCGTGCAGCAGGAGGACGTCGAGGTCGCTGCGCGGGGAGAGCTCGCCACGCCCGTAACCGCCGACGGCGACGAGGGCGACGCCGTCGGCGGGGCCGAGGAGGCCGGTGAGCCAGTCGTCGGTGAGGCGGGCGAGGGCGGTGCGCAGGGCGGGCCCGGAGGGCGGCTCCTGCCCCAGCAGCCGCAGCCGCGCGGCCGCGTAGCCGATCGCCTGCGGCGCGCCGGGCGCGCCACCCCCTGCCGGCTCCGGAGCACTGCCCCGGCCGACGCCGGCCCCCTCCCCGGGCAGGCGCGGACCACCCTCCGGGGGCATGTCCGCTGTCGGGTGCGGGGCATTGCCCCGGCCGGTGTCCGTCACGTCGGCTCTCCTCGGGTGGTGGGTCAGAGCGCGTCCGGGCCGCGCTCGCCGGTGCGTACCCGGACGACGGTCTCGACGGGGACGACCCAGACCTTGCCGTCGCCGATCTTTCCGGTGCGGGCGGTCTTGACGATGACGTCGATGACGTCGTCGGCGTCGGCGTCCTCGGTGAGGACCTCTATGCGGACCTTGGGCAGGAGGTCGATGGTGTACTCGGCGCCGCGGTAGACCTCGGTGTGGCCGCGCTGGCGGCCGTAGCCGCTGGCCTCGGTGACGGTGAGGCCGTGGACGCCGAAGGCGCGCAGTGCGTCCTTGATCTCCTCGACGCGGTGCGGCTTGACGACGGCGGTGATGAGCTTCATGCGTCCACCTTCTTGCTGTGCGGCTGCTCGGGGCGCTCGGTGCGCTCATTGTGGTGGGCGGGGGCGGTGCGGGCGGCGGCGGTGCTGCCGCCGACGGCGCTGAAGTCGTAGGCGGTCTCGGCGTGGAAGGCCCGGTCGATGCCGGCGACCTCGTCGTCCTCGGAGGCGCGGAAGCCGATCGTCTTGTCGACGAGCTTGGCCAGGAGCCAGGAGACGGCGAAGGAGTAGGCCATGACGGCGAAGGCTCCGGCGGCCTGGCGGCCGAGCTGGGTGGCGCCGCCGACACCGTCGGTGGCGAGGAGGCCGACGAGGAGGGTGCCGATGACGCCGCCGACGAGGTGGACGCCGACGACGTCGAGGGAGTCGTCGAAGCCGAGCCGGAACTTCCACGAGACGGCCCAGGAGCAGACGGCTCCGGCGACGACGCCGATGAGCAGGGCGCCGAAGGCGTTCACGGCGGCGCCGGAGGGAGTGATGGCGACGAGGCCGGCGACGGCTCCGGAGGCGGCGCCGAGGGTGGTGAAGGCACCGTGCTTGACGCGTTCGTAGGCGAGCCAGCCGATCATGGCGGCGCCGGTGGCGACCTGGGTGTTGAGGGCCATGTTGGCGGCGATGCCGTTGGCGGCGAGGGCGGAGCCCGCGTTGAAGCCGAACCAGCCGAACCAGAGCAGTCCGGCGCCGAGCATGACGAGGGGGAGGCTGTGGGGGCGCATGGGGTCCTTCTTGAATCCGATGCGCTTGCCGACCACGAGGACGGCGGCGAGGGCGCCGATGCCGGCGTTGATGTGGACGGCGGTGCCGCCGGCGAAGTCGATCACCTTGAGCTTGAAGAGCCAGCCGTCGGGCTGCCAGACCCAGTGCGCGACGGGGAAGTAGACGACGGTGACCCAGAGGGTGATGAAGAGGGTCCAGGCGCTGAACTTCACGCGGTCGGCGAGGGCGCCGCTCATCAGGGCCGGGGTGATCACGGCGAACATCAGCTGGAAGAGGGCGAAGGCGAAGACGGGGATGCCTTCCTTGCCGCCGGTGAGCGTCTCGGGGCCGATGCCCTTCAGGCCGAGATGGTCGAGGTTGCCGAGCAGTCCCGCGCCGATGTCGTCGCCGAAGGCGAGGGAGTAGCCGTAGAGCACCCACAGGACGGTGACGATGCCGAGCGAGACGAAGGACATCATCAGCATGTTGAGGGCGCTCTTGACCCGGACCATGCCGCCGTAGAAGAAGGCCAGGCCCGGTGTCATCAGCATCACGAGCGCGGCACTGATCAATACGAATGCTGTGTCTGCGCCATTCACGGTGGCTGTCTCCTCGCATCGGCGGCCCGTGCCGTGCCCCCGGTGCGGGCGGTCGGGAAGGGGGCCGGTGTCGGCAAGAGGTTGACGCAGCGGGGTTTCAGCGGATGCCGCCGGTTGTTTCGCACGGGTGACGAAGGCGGCGGCGGTGTTACGCGTGGGTGAATCGCCGGTGGGCCGCCGGGGGCCGTGGCTACCCTCCCGCGGTGGGCCGGGCGGGGTGTGCGGAGGCATGGGTCCGGCCGCGGCGACCGTCCTGGGCGACCTGGCGTGGGGGAGCCGAGTCGGGGTGTACGGGAGGGTCGCCGCGGCCGGGGTCGGGGGCCGGAAGGGTCAGACCGCGTGGGCGGCCTCCACGGATTCCGGCAGCTGGGCGGCGAGTTGCTCGGTGAGCTCGCGGACTTCGGCGACGTCCCCGAAGTCACGGACGGCGGTGTCCACGGTCTTGCGGAGGCGGTTGTTGACCCGCTCGGAGCGGACCTGCCGGGCGATCTTCAGGGCCCGGGCGGCGAGCTGTGCGGACTCCTCGGGCTCACGCTCCATCAGATGCACGGTGGCCATGCCGATGAGGTTGAGCGCATACGACCGCTGGTGCTCGCTGTCCTGGGAGAAGAGCTCGACGGCGGTCTCCATCTTGGGGCGGGCGAGCGAGGCGTAGGTGGGGCTGCGGCCGGCGACGTAGGCGAGGTCGCGGTAGGAGTGGGCGTTCTCCGCGTTGAGCTCGGCCTCGGAGAAGAAGCGGATCCAGTCGGGGTCGCCGTCGGCGGGGAGGCAGTCGGCGAAGCAGTCCTCGGCGAGGGTGACGGCGCGCTTGCACTTGGCGGGCTGGCCCATGTTGGCGTAGGCGCGGGCCTCCATGGCGTAGAGCATGGCCTGGGTGCGGGGGGTGGCGGTCTCGCGGGAGCCGTACTGCCCGAGGTGGATGAGCTCCAGGGCGTCGTCCGGCCGGCCGAGGTGGATCATCTGCCGGCTCATGCTGGAGAGGATGTAGGAGCCGAGGGGACGGTCGCCCGCCTCCTTGGCGGCGTGCAGGGCGAGGACGAAGTACTTCTGGGCCGTGGGGTGCAGACCGATGTCGTAGCTCATCCAGCCGGCGAGCTCGGCGAGTTCGGCGGCGACGACGAAGAGGCGCTTGGCGGTGGCGTCCGGGAGCGGCTCCTGGAGCAGATCGGTGACCTCGTGGAGCTGGCCGACGACGGCCTTGCGGCGCAGACCGCCACCGCACTGGGCGTCCCACTGGCGGAACATGCGGGTGGTGGACTCCAGCAGCTGGAGCTCGGGGTCGGAGAGCCGGGCGCGCTTGCCGCGCTCCTGCGCGGGGGCCTCGGCCCGGGGGGTGGCGTCCTTGCCGGTGGGGCCGGGGACGAGCCAGCGCTGCATGGGCTCGATGAGGGAGGGGCCGGCGGCGAGGGCGAGGGAGGTGCCGAGGAAGCCGCGGCGGGCGAGCATCAGGTCGCTGCGGGAGAACTCGCTGAGCAGTTCGACGGTCTGCGGGCCGGCCCAGGGCAGGTCGACGCCGGAGACGGAGGGCGACTGGTGGGCCGGGCGGAGGCCGATGTCCTCGACGCCGACGACGCAGCCGAACCGCTCGGAGAACAGCTCGGAGAGGATCTTGGGGATGGGCTCGCGCGGCTGCTCGCCGTCCAGCCAGCGGCGCACCCGGGAGGTGTCGGTGCTGATGTGGTGGGCGCCCAGCTGCCGGGCACGGCGGTTGACCTGCCGGGCCAGCTCACCCTTGGACCAGCCGCTGCGCAGGAACCAGGAGTTGAGCTGTTCGTTGGGGGCCTTGGCGGGCTTCTCGCCGGGCTTGTCACCGGCGCCGTCGCCGGCCCGCTCGGCGGTCATGCCGCCGGTCACGCCGTCGACCGTGCCGGCACTCTCGGTGCCGCTGACGTCGCCACTCACTGGAACGCCCCCATCCGGAACTCTGCTCTCTGCGCGAACCGCCAACAGCATGCCGTCTGCGACGGCGGTCTGTCCGGCGATGCACCGGCCTGGCCGGTGCCTGACGGCCGGGAGAGCGATGGCGCCATGCCTCCGGCATACCCCACCGGCATGTCCGCCGGCGGAGTGCGTCTCCCGGGGTTCATGCACCGAAAGTAATCCTACGATCACCGCTCAGGCGAGGGCAGTCCAGCAAACGCCACCATTCGCCACCCCAACGAATGAACTGCGGGGCCGCCGGGAGCGATTGACTTGACACCACTCGGCACAGGAGAAGCGCACGCCGGGACGGGAAGGAGGTGCGTGGATGCGCCACCGGGCGCGCACACTGCCCCGCACCACCTCGGCCACACCGTCGCGCCGCCACGGAGCAGAGGTCCGCGACCCTGCGTGTCCGAGACACTCCGACACGTAACCAACTGCGAGCACGACCCGTTGGAGGGGGCATGGGCTTCACAATCGGCGGCATCCGGGATCTTCGCTCGACCTCTCGGCGCCGAGGCCGCGCGTCCGAGTGCGTGACCACCGTCGCGGAGTACACCGGCCTGTGGGGGTGGGACGTCGTGCCGGGGGCCCGCGCGGCCCGCGGCGGGCGGGTGACCTGCTCGTGCGGCGCCGCCGACTGCCCGGCCCCGGGGGCCCACCCGCTCTCCTTCGCCCCGCCCGTCCCGGCCGGCTCCACGCTGGACGAGGCGGCCGTCGCCTGGGCCGAGGTGCCGGGCGCGGCCGTTCTGCTGCCCGTCGGCCGGCACTTCGACGTCCTGGAGGTCGCCGAGGCGGCCGGCCGGCACGCCCTGGCTCGGCTGGAGCGGATGGGGCTGCCGCTGGGCCCCGTCGCCCTGACGCCGCACGGCCGGGCGCTGTTCTTCGTCGCCCCCGGCGCCGCCGCGGAGCTCCCCCGGCTCCTCTACCGCATGGGCTGGGACGACACCCGGCTCGACCTGCGCGGCCTGGGCACGGGTGATCACGTCACCGCGCCGCCCTCCGACTTCGCGGGCCTGGGCCCGATGCGGTGGCTGCGCCCGCCCACGCTGGACACCGCCGGGCGGCCGCCGGAGGCCCGGCTGCTGCTGGGCACGCTGGCGTACGTGTGCCACCGGTCCGGAATCGGTGGCGGGCCGGCGGGAGCCGCCGGGACGTGAGACGGGCGAAGGGCCCCGTCCGCAGCGGTTCGGCTGCGAACAGGGCCCTTCGCCCGTCTGCGCGCGACCGGCCGGGGCCGGCGCGCCGCGGTCAGTCGCCGATCAGGGCGTCGACGAACGCCTCCGGCTCGAACGGGGCCAGGTCGTCCGGGCCCTCGCCCAGGCCCACCAGCTTCACGGGGACGCCCAGCTCGCGCTGGACCGAGACCACGATGCCGCCCTTGGCCGTGCCGTCCAGCTTGGTCAGGACGATGCCGGTGATCGATACGACCTCGGCGAAGACCCGCGCCTGCACCATGCCGTTCTGGCCGGTGGTGGCGTCGAGCACGAGCAGCACCTCGTCGACCGCGCCGTGCTTCTCGACGACGCGCTTGACCTTGCCGAGCTCGTCCATGAGGCCGGTCTTGGTGTGCAGCCGGCCGGCGGTGTCGATGAGGACGACGTCCGCGTTCTCGGCGATGCCCTCCTTGACGGCGTCGAAGGCGACCGACGCCGGGTCGCCGGCCTCCGGGCCGCGGACGGTGCGGGCGCCCACGCGCTCGCCCCAGGTCTGGAGCTGATCGGCGGCGGCGGCGCGGAAGGTGTCCGCCGCGCCGAGCACCACGGACTTGCCGTCCGCGACGAGCACGCGGGCGAGCTTGCCGGTGGTGGTCGTCTTGCCGGTGCCGTTGACGCCGACGACCATGACGACGCCGGGCTTCTCCTCGCCGTTCACGCCCACGCCGGGCTCGGTGTGGAGGCTGCGGTCGGCGTCCGTGCCGATCAGGGCGAGCAGTTCCTCGCGCAGCAGGCCGCGCAGTTCCTCCGGCGTACGGGTGCCGAGCACCTTGACGCGCTCGCGCAGCCGCTCGACCAGCTCGGTCGTGGGCGCGACGCCGATGTCGGCGGTGAGCAGCGTGTCCTCGATCTCCTCCCAGGTGTCCTCGTCGAGGTGCTCGCGGGAGAGCAGGGTCAGCAGGCCCTTGCCGAGGGTGGTCTGGGAGCGGGAGAGCCGGGCGCGCAGCCGCACGAGACGGCCGGCGGTGGGCTCGGGAACCTCGATCTGCGGCGCCTCGGGCGCCTCGGGGGCGGCCGGGGCCTCCGGCTCGGTGACGGTCTCCTCGGGCGCCGGCGCCTCGGCCGGCGGGAGCTCCACCTCTTCCACGGTCCGGCGCGACTCGTCGCGCGGGGTCTCGGCCTCCTCGCCGATGTGGGGCTCGGCGGGCGGCGCGGTGACGGACGGGCTGCTCGGCGGCGCCGGGGGCAGCTGCTTCTTCTTGCGGCTGCTGACCACGAGCCCGCTGATCGCGCCGAGCGCGACCACAGCGATGACTACAGCAAGGATGACGATTTCCATAACGCACCCAGTATCGGACACAGGGGGCTCACGGCGGCCTCGCCGCGGACACGGCCGGGACACGACCCCGACTCGGCACGGTCGCGGCCGTTCGCGGCCCGTTTGCGGCACGAAAGCGACGGCAAAGCGTCGCGCAGGTGAAGAAAAAGCGACGCGAAGGCCACTCGCTTCATACGAAGCCACAAGGACCAATGGCACTAACCGGCCAAAGTTAGATCAAAGTACGATGGCGTGGCGCTGTGCGACGCGCGTAGAGTCCCAGCGTTCCTTTTTGCCCTGGCGGCTTCCTCCCGGCCATGTCGGGCCCCTTCGCCGCCCCTCGCTTCACACTGCACGGAGCTCCCTTCATGGCCGATGTGTCCGACGTCGTGTCGCCCGACACCGCGTCCACCGACACCGTGTCCCGCGTGTCCCCCACCGATTCCGAGAGCGCGATCGAAACGCGCGGCATCGAACCCGTGCCGGACAACGAGCGGCGCGGACGGGTCCGGGAGCTGTTCCCGACCTGGGTCGCCGCCAACATCAGCGTGCTGCTGCTCACCATGGGCGCGGCGCTGGTCGTGTTCAACGAGCTGAACTTCTGGCAGGTCCTGATCGTCGCCGCGTGCGCGGCGCTCGCGTCGTTCGGCCTCGTCGGCGTGGTGTCGGTGTCCGGCAAGTGGGGCGGCGCCCCGGGCGCGATGCTCTCCCGCGCGACGTTCGGCGTGCGCGGCAACCTCTTCCCGGGCGCGATCCTCTGGGTCGCCCGCTTCGGCTGGGAGACGATCAACGCGGTCACGGGCGCCTACGCGGTGCTGACCGTGCTCGACCTCGTGTTCGGGGTCAAAAGCAGCACCCCGCTGATCGTCATCACCCTCTTCGCGTTCGTGGCCTGTACGTTCCTCGTCAGCGGCATGGGCCGCAAGGCGCTCAACGTGTGCAACAAGTGGTCGACGTACCTGTTCGGCGTCTTCAGCGTGCTGGTGCTCGGCTACCTGATCGCCCACATGGACTGGAACGAGGTCTTCTCCAAGCCGGCCGGCTCGACCGCGATGATGATCGCCGGTATCGGCACCATCGCCGCGGGCGGCATCAGCTGGGTCCCGACCGGCCCGGACTTCGCCCGGTACCTGCCGCACGCGGCCTCCGGCAAGAAGATCGTCGGCGCGACGGTCTCCGGCGCCGGCATCGTCATGGTGCCGATGGTGCTCATGGGCGCGGTGATGGCGGTCTCGACGCCGAAGCTGGCCGACGCGCCGGACCCGGTGTCCTTCCTGGGCGACATCCTGCCGACGTGGCTGGCGGTGCCGTACCTGGTGACGGCGATCGTGGGCATGCTGCTGATCAACAGCCTCTCGATGTACTCGGCCGGCTTCACCGCGCAGACCATGGGCGTCAAGCTGCCGCGCGCGCTCGCCGTGAGCATCAACGCGGTGATCTCGCTGGTCGGCGGTCTGCTGCTGATGCTGGTCGCCAAGAGCTTCCTGAGCTCCTTCATCACGTTCCTGATCCTGCTGGCCGTCTCGTTCTCCGCGTGGATCGGCGTCTACGCGGTGGACATGGCGCGCCGCCGCTCGCGGGCCGTGCGCTACGACGCGGAAGCGCTGATGGACACGGGCCGCACGAGCAAGTACTGGTACGTGGGCGGCTTCTGCTGGCAGGCGATGACGGCGTGGGCCGTCGCGCTGGTGGCGGGCCTCTGCTTCACGCAGTGCGCGTGGTTCACGGGGCCGCTGGCCTCGACGTTCGTCGGCAAGTACGGCCTGGGGTGGGCGGCGACGATCGCCATCTCGGCGATCCTGATGGCAGTCCTGCCGACGCCGCGCGAATCGCGCTGACCCCGCGACCCCAAGGGCCCCCTTCCACTGCGGAGGGGGCCCTTCGGTTTTTCCACCTGTGGGCAGGTGGGGGCCTTTTCCCACCCGCCCACCCGTCATCCGGAAAGCCGACCGGTGGCAGACCGTGCGGTGAGTCGTACGAATGGGCGATCCGGACCCGCACGGCCACGTATCGGTGCGGGTGGCGGGTGGGCGGGCGGGGGAGAACCGGCAGAGCCACCGGCCCGCAGGCGATCGCCGCGCCCCGCACAAGGGGAACGCCCCGGTTCGCGGGGCGAACCAGGGCGTTTCCGGTGAGGAGCAGGGCGGCGGGGTTTAGCCCATCTCCTCCAACGCCTTGCCCTTCGTCTCCTTCACGAACTTCATCACGAAGGGGATGGAGAGCACGGCGAAGACCGCGTAGATCACGTACGCACCCGAGAGGTTCCAGTCCGACAGGCTCGGGAAGCTGGCCGTGATGGCCCAGTTGGCGACCCACTGCGCGGAGGCGGCGACGCCGAGAGCCGCGGCGCGGACGCGGTTGGGGAACATCTCGCCCAGGAAGACCCAGACCACGACGCCCCAGGAGAGCGCGAAGAAGAGCACGAAGGCGTGGGCCGCGACGAGGGCGACCGTGCCCTGGGTGGTCGGCAGGGTGCCGTCCGCGCTCTTGGAGGCGAAGGCCCAGGCCTCCAGGGCGAGGGAGACGGCCATACCGGCGGAGCCGACGAGGGCCAGCGGCTTACGGCCGATGCGGTCGACGAGGACCATGGCGATCACGGTGCCGACGATGTTGATGATCGACGTCGTGAAGCTGTAGAAGAACGAGCTCTCGGGGTTGACGCCCACCGACTGCCACAGCGTCGAGGAGTAGTAGAACGCGACGTTGATGCCGACGAACTGCTGGAAGACCGAGAGGCCGATGCCGACCCAGACGATCGGGAGGAAGCCGAAGCGGCCGCCGAGGAGGTCCTTGAAGGTGGACTTCTGCTCGCTGTTCATGGCGTGCTCGATCTCGCGCACCCGGGCGTCGAGGTCGGTGTCGCGGCCCTCGACGTCGGCGAGGACGGCCTTGGCCTTGTCGATCTTGTTGACCGAGATCAGGAAGCGGGGCGACTCGGGGATGGCGAAGGAGAGCAGGCCGTAGAGGACGGCCGGGATCACCATGACGCCGAGCATCAGCTGCCAGGCCTCGATGCCCATGACGTGACCGCGCTGGTCGCCGTCGGCCATGTTGAGGATGCCCCAGTTGACCAGCTGGGAGATGGCGATGCCGACGACGATGGCCGCCTGCTGGAAGGCGCCGAGACGGCCTCGGTAGGCCGGCGGGGAGACCTCGGCGATGTAGGCCGGGCCGATGACCGAGGCCATGCCGATGGCGATGCCGCCGAGCACCCGCCAGAAGGCGAGGTCGTACAGGGAGAACGGCAGGGCCGAGCCGACCGCGCTGATCGTGAAGAGCGTGGCCGAGATCTGCATGACGCGGATGCGGCCGATCCGGTCGGCGAGCTTGCCCGCCGTGGCGGCGCCGATGGCGCAGCCGATCAGGGCGATGGCGATGACCTGGGCGAGGGCGGCGGACCCGATGTCGTACTTCTGCCGGATGCCCTCGACGGCGCCGTTGATCACGGAGCTGTCGTAGCCGAAGAGGAAGCCACCCATGGCCGCGGCCGCGGTGATGAAGATGACGTGGCCGAGGTGATCCGGTTGGGCCTTACGGGCCTCGGACCCCTGCGCCGTCGCAGTGCTGGTCAACGTGAACTCCTGGAACCCCGGCGACGTTGCCTGGGGAAATGAGGGGGCGCGCCTAGGTGAATCCAAGATCAAATGGCATCACTTGAAGGCGTTAGCAACGTGGGAGACCCTATGCCTTCATTTTTCGAAGTCAATAGTGTGTGACGAAGAAGTTGTCAGGAGGTTTCCCCAGGACTTGACTTCAACACTTGAAGTCAAAGGGGTGTTGCTCAGCGCAGCCGCTGGCTGATGACCTTCGAGACGCCGTCGCCCTGCATCGACACGCCGTACAGCGCGTCGGCGACCTCCATCGTCCGCTTCTGGTGCGTGATCACGATCAGCTGCGAGCTCTCCTGGAGCTCCTTCATGATCCCGATCAGCCGCTGGAGGTTGGTGTCGTCCAGGGCCGCCTCGACCTCGTCCATCACGTAGAAGGGGCTCGGGCGGGCCTTGAAGATGGCGACGAGCAGGGCCACCGCCGTCAGGGAGCGCTCCCCGCCGGAGAGCAGGGAGAGACGCTTGACCTTCTTGCCCGGCGGCCGGGCCTCCACGTCCACGCCCGTGGCCAGCATGTCGTCCGGGTCCGTGAGGACCAGCCGGCCCTCGCCGCCGGGGAAGAGGCGCGAGAAGACGCCCTCGAACTCGCGCGCCGTGTCCCGGTAGGCCTCGGTGAAGACCTCCTCGACCTTCCGGTCGACGTCCTTGACGACCTGGAGCAGATCGGCCCGGGTCTTCTTCAGGTCCTCCAGCTGTTCGGAGAGGAAGCGGTGCCGCTCCTCGAGCGCCGCGAACTCCTCCAGGGCGAGCGGATTGACCTTGCCCAGCTGCTGGTACGCGCGTTCCGCCGCCTTCAGGCGCTTCTCCTGCGCCGCGCGGTCGTAGGGGACGGGCAGGTTGCGGGGGTGTTCCGGGTCGTCCGGCAGCTCCTCCCCCTCGGCCGGGGGCGAGGGCGGCACGGGCTGGTCCGGGCCGTACTCGGCGACCAGGGCCGCGGGGTCGACGCCCAGTTCCTCCAGCGCCTTCGCCTCCAGCTGCTCGATGCGCAGGCGCTTCTCCGCGCCCAGCACCTCGCCGCGGTGCACCGAGTCCGTCAGCTTGTCCAGCTCGGCCTTGAGCTCGCGGGCGCGGTTGCGGCCCTCGACCAGTTCCCGCTCGCGCCCGGCCTTGGCGCTCTCGGCGGCGTTCCGCTCCTCTTCCGCGCGTACGAGGGAGACCTCGACGTGGGCCAGCAGCTGCCGGGCGCCGGCGGCGACGGCCGTGGCGACCTGGGCCTCGTGGCGCAGCCGGGCAGTGCGCTGCGCGGCCCGCGCCCGCGCCTCGCGCTCGGCGCGCGCCGCGCGGTCGAGGGAGTCCGCCCGGCCGGCGAGCGCCTTGACGCGTTCCTCGTGGGTACGGACCTGGAGGCCTCGCTCTGCCGGAGGAGCGGGTGCGAGAGGCGGTGGCGAGCTCGGAGAGCTTCGCCGACGTC
>NZ_JBFAPH010000044.1:0-27644 GCF_040675635.1 Streptomyces sp. NPDC049577 | reverse complement strand
CACCCGCCCGCTGACCCCCTCGACGATCCGGATCAGCTGCGGCGCGCCGTCGCGCGGCGGCATGAAGTCGATCACCCGGACTGTGCCCCGGGGGGTGTCCCACTCGGATTCGAGCACGAGGGAATCCCCCCGGTACCGACGGCGGTCCGCACGCGGCGGCGCGGCCCCCGAGGGGTGCGCCGGGCCGATGCGCCAGTAACCGTGCTCCTCGGTGCCGAGCAGTCCGGCGAACGCCGCGTGCGAGTCGAATCGGGGGAGGCACAGCCAGTCGGCCGTGCCGTCCCGGCAGACCAGGGCTGCGGTCTGCATGTCGCCGATCAGTGCGTAATCCTCGATACGCCCGGCCACGTCATCTCCAGTCGAACGGCATCGTGACCCCGCGGGGTCCTCTGTGCGGTCAAGCGATCTTCGACGAGCTCTTGTTCCGGAATCTGGGGCGGGATGGTGCCGTCGCCGGCCGGCTCGCTGCGTGTGTCCGAGCAGGATACGACGCGGAGTTGGTACACGCGCGACGGTTGGCCGGGGAATCTGTGCCGAATGGGTGGCCCGGCGGGCGGCCCGGCGCGGGCCCGTGACACAGGGCGGACGGGCCCGTCGCGCCGCGTCACCGGGCGCGCCCACCCCTGGGCGCTGATACCCTGGTAGCCCGTGGAGCGGTGGGCGCCTGGTGACAATTCGGGCGACCCCGAACCGCAGCGACGGCGCCCCGAAGAGACCGGGTGATCGCCGATCCGCACCTCAGCACGCGACCACGGGAGCCCCCCTTTGGCCATTGCCGCAAAGCCCACGACGACCAAGCACCTCTTCGTCACCGGGGGTGTCGCCTCCTCGCTCGGCAAGGGGCTGACCGCCTCCAGCCTGGGCGCGCTGCTCAAGGCCCGGGGCCTTCGGGTGACGATGCAGAAGCTCGACCCCTACCTGAACGTCGACCCGGGCACGATGAACCCCTTCCAGCACGGCGAGGTGTTCGTCACCAACGACGGCGCCGAGACCGACCTGGACATCGGCCACTACGAGCGCTTCCTCGACGTCGACCTCGACGGTTCCGCGAACGTCACCACCGGCCAGGTCTACTCCACCGTGATCGCCAAGGAGCGGCGCGGCGAGTACCTGGGCGACACCGTGCAGGTCATCCCGCACATCACCAACGAGATCAAGCACCGCATCCGGCGCATGGCGACCGATGACGTGGACGTCGTCATCACCGAGGTCGGCGGCACCGTCGGCGACATCGAATCGCTGCCGTTTCTGGAGGCAGTCCGTCAGGTCCGCCACGAGGTCGGCCGCGACAACGTCTTCGTGGTCCACATCTCGCTGCTGCCGTACATCGGCCCGTCCGGCGAGCTGAAGACCAAGCCGACCCAGCACTCCGTCGCCGCCCTGCGGAACATCGGCATCCAGCCCGACGCGATCGTGCTGCGCGCCGACCGCGAGGTCCCCACCGCCATCAAGCGGAAGATCTCGCTCATGTGCGATGTCGACGAGGACGCCGTGGTCGCCGCGATCGACGCCAAGTCGATCTACGACATCCCCAAGGTGCTGCACGGCGAGGGCCTGGACGCCTACGTCGTCCGCCGCCTGGACCTGCCCTTCCGCGACGTCGCCTGGTCCCAGTGGGACGACCTGCTCAAGCGCGTCCACGAGCCCGACCACGAGGTCACCGTCGCGCTGGTCGGCAAGTACATCGACCTGCCCGACGCCTATCTGTCGGTCACCGAGGCGATCCGCGCCGGCGGCTTCGCCAACAAGGCCCGCGTGAAGATCAAGTGGGTCACCTCCGACGACTGCAAGGCCCCCGGCGGCGCCAAGAAGCAGCTCGGCGACGTCGACGCCATCTGCATCCCCGGCGGCTTCGGCGAGCGCGGTGTCGACGGCAAGGTCGCCGCGATCACCTACGCCCGTGAGAACAAGGTCCCGCTGCTGGGCCTCTGCCTGGGCCTGCAGTGCGTCGTCATCGAGGCCGCCCGCAACCTGGCCGGCATCGAGGGAGCCAACTCCACCGAGTTCGACGCGGCCACCGCGCACCCGGTGATCTCCACCATGGCCGAGCAGATGGACATCGTCGCCGGCGAGGGCGACATGGGCGGCACCATGCGCCTGGGCATGTACCCGGCCAAGCTCGCCGAGGGCTCCATCGTCCGCGAGGTCTACGGCGACCAGCCCTACGTCGAGGAGCGCCACCGCCACCGCTACGAGGTCAACAACGCCTACCGCGCGGAGCTCGAGAAGAAGGCCGGCATCCTCTTCTCCGGCACCTCCCCGGACAACAAGCTGGTGGAGTACGTCGAGTACCCGCGCGAGGTCCACCCCTACCTCGTCGCCACCCAGGCCCACCCGGAGCTGCGCTCCCGGCCGACCCGCCCGCACCCGCTCTTCGCCGGCCTGATCAAGGCCGCCGTCCAGCGCCAGCAGGGCTGACCGATACGGTTGCCGGGGCAGGGCCTTCACGGGCCCTGCCCCGGTTTCGCGTTTCACGGAGGTAGTACGCACATGGTCATCAAGGACACCGCCGAATCCTGGCAGGTCACCGAGAGCCGGACGCCGTTCACCGGCAACAAGACCAGCGTGCGCACGGACGCGGTGGTCATGCCGGACGGCTCCACCGTCACCCGCGACTACCAGGTGCACCCCGGCTCGGTCGCCGTCCTCGCCCTCGACGAGGAGGACCGCGTTATCGTCCTCAAGCAGTACCGCCACCCCGTGCGCCAGAAGCTCTGGGAGATCCCGGCCGGTCTGCTCGACGTCCCCGGCGAGAACCCCCTGCACGCCGCCCAGCGCGAGCTCTACGAGGAGGCTCACGTCAAGGCCGAGGACTGGCGCGTCCTCACCGACGTCTACACGACCCCCGGCGGCTGCGACGAGGCCGTCCGCATCTTCCTCGCGCGCGACCTGTCCGTCGCCGAGGGCGAGCGCTTCGAGGTCTTCGAGGAGGAGGCCGACATGGAGCTCGCCCGGGTCTCCCTGCCGGACCTCACGCGGGGCATCCTGGCGGGGGAGCTGCACAACAACTGCCTGGTGGTGGGCGTCCTCTCGCTCCAGGCGGCGCTGGCGGGCGACGGCATCGGCGCGCTCCGCCCGGCGGACGCCGAGTGGCCCGCCCGGCCGTACGAGGCGTAGGCGGCGTGCCCCGGGGCGCGGGGGCGGAGCCCCCGGAACGACAACCCGAATAGGTGATCTTCAATGGCGCCCCACCACGTTCACCCGCCCCCAACGGATCGTGAACTAGGCTCAGCTTCGTCCCACCGCGCACCGTCGGACGGAGTGAACCCGTGGCGCACCCCTTCGTCGGCCGGATGCGCGAACTCAAGGAGCTGCGGGCCGACATCGTCCGGACCGGCCTCGACACGCTCGCCGGCCGCAGGCCCCCGCGCGGACGCGTCCTGCTGATCGCCGGGCGCCCGGGCTCCGGGCGGACCGCGCTCGCCGAGGAGCTGGCCCGGCAGATCGCCGGGGACTATCCGGACGGCGTGGTCCGGGCCCGGCTGACCGGGGCGGACGGGGAGCCCGTTCCCACCGAGCGCACCGCCCGCGCCCTGCTCACCGCCCTCGCCGCGCCCGTCCCCGCGGGCGCGGCGGAGGACGAGCTGACGGAGGCCCTGCGCCGTGCCCTCGACGGCAAGAAGGTGCTGCTGCTCCTGGACGACGCCGGCAGCGCCGAGCAGGTCGACCCGCTGCTGCCCGACGAACCCGGCTGCCTGGTCGTGGCCGTCTCCCGGGGCCCGCTGACCGGGGTGCCGGACGTACGCCCATGCACCCTCGGCGGGCTGGACACCGCGGCCGCCGTCGAGCTGCTGGAGTGGTACGCGGGCCCGACCCGTATCACCTGCGACCCCATGGCGGCCCGGGCGGTCGTCGAGGAGTGCGGGGGCCAGCCCGCCGCGCTGGTCCTGGTCGGCGGCTGGCTGGCGGCCCGCCCCAAGATGTCCGTCCTGGACGTGGCCAAGCAGCTGCTCACGCTGCCGCCGTTGCAGGGCCACGAGGGCGCGGGCCGGCCGCTGGCCCGGGCCTTCTGGCTCGCCTGCGAGGCGCTGTCCCCGGCCTCCGCGCGGTTGCTGCGGCTGCTCGCCCTCGCCCCGGCCGGGCTGGCGGACGCGCACACCGCCTCCGCGCTGGCCGGCTGTTCCTACTCCGCCGCGCAGGCGGCGCTGGAGGAGTTCACCGCGCGGGGCCTGCTGCGTGCCGAGACCCCCGAGGGGCCGTGCGAGGCGTTGCCCGCGCAGTACAGGGTGCCGGGCGCCCTCGCGCCGATGCTGCGCGTCCTGCTGGACGCCGAGGAGCGGCCCGCCGAGGCCGAGCTCGCGCGGGCGCGGATGCTGGAGCGCACGGTCCGGCAGCTGCACTCCTGCCGGGCGGCCACCGAGCGGGACGACCCGGCCGTCCGGCGCCGCGTCGAGGGGCTGCCGCGGCCGTTGCGCTTCCCCTCGCGCGAGGTCGCGGAGGAATGGCTGCGGGCCAGGCTGCCCGCGCTGCTGGCCGCGGCCCGCATGGCCGTGGAGGACGGCCGTCTCGACACGCTCGCCCGCCGGCTGGTCTCCGCGCTGACCCGGGCGCTGACCGCCCATTTCGGTCAGGAGGAGGCGGCCCCCGAGCTGTACGGGCTGCACCAGCTCGTCCTGGACGTGGCCCGGCGCTGCGAGATGCCGCTGGAGAAGGCGGCGGCGCTGCTGAACCTCGGCGACCTCGACACCCGCGGCGGGCGCACCGCCGAGGCGCTCGGCCGCTACCGGGAGGCGCTTCAGGCGGCGCGGGAGGCCGCCGATCCGTACGTCACCAGCCGCGCGCTGGAGTCGATCGCCGCGGCGCACCACGAGCTGGGCGACTGGCAGCGGGCGGTCGACTGGTACCGGCGCGGCCTGGAGCTGCGGCTGACCCGGGGCGAGCTCGCGGACGAGGCCCGGCTGTACGGACGGCTGGCGGCGGTGCACACCGGGGCCGGTCAGTGGTCCGAGGCGCTGCGCGACTGGCGCGGGGCGGGCGCGGCCTGGCGCCGGCTGCGGGACCTCGGCGCGTACGCGCGCACGCTGGGCGAGTCGGCGCTGGTCATGGAGCACGCGGGCCGGTACCGGGAGGCGCTGCGCACCTGCCGGGAGGCGGTGGAGTGCGCGCGGCAGGCGGGGGATCCCCGGCTGGAGGGCGCCCTGGGGCTGCGGCTGGCGGACGTGCTGGAGCGGCTCGGGGACCCGGAGACGGCCGAGCGGCAGCGCCGCGAGGCCGAGCGGCTGCTGGCCGCCCCCGAGGGTGGTGCGCCGCAGGAGACGCGGGCGGCGGGAGAGGCCGGGGGCCCGGGTGAGGGGCAGGTGCCGGGACAGCTGCGCTCCCCGTCGGCGGGGCCCGTCGCGGGAGAGGAGGCGCTGCGGGAGGGCCGTTGAGGGCGACCTAAGAAAACAGTGGCCGTTTACGCAAAGATTGGTGCAATGCAAGGCTAGACAGCGCGCAATCCTTTATTAGACTGGCTACGCCGCGATCGACGCGGTCTGCCCTGGTATGCGCGGCATATCCGGATTAGCCTGTCATTCTCTGATACAAGGACCGTGATCTACGTGAAGGTCGGCATCCCCCGCGAGGTCAAGAACAACGAATTCCGCGTGGCCATCACCCCGGCCGGCGTGCACGAGCTGGTGCGCCACGGCCACCAGGTCTTCGTGGAGAAGGAGGCCGGTCTCGGCTCCTCCATCACCGACGCCGAGTACGTCGACGCCGGTGCCACCATCCTGGACACCGCGGACGAGGTCTGGGCGACCGCCGACCTGCTGCTGAAGGTCAAGGAGCCGATCGCCGAGGAGTACCACCGCCTCCGCAAGGGCCAGACCCTCTTCACCTACCTGCACCTGGCCGCGTCCCGCGAGTGCACCGACGCCCTGCTGCAGTCCGGCACCACCGCCATCGCCTACGAGACCGTCGAGCTGGCCAACCGCGCGCTGCCGCTGCTCGCCCCGATGTCCGAGGTCGCGGGCCGGCTGGCCCCGCAGGTCGGCGCCTACCACCTGATGCGCTCGGCCGGCGGCCGCGGCGTGCTGCCGGGCGGCGTCCCGGGCACCCACGCCGGCAAGGCCGTCGTCATCGGCGGTGGCGTCTCCGGCTGGAACGCCGCGCAGATCGCCGTCGGCATGGGCTTCCACGTGACCCTGCTCGACAAGGACATCAACAAGCTGCGCGAGGCCGACAAGGTCTTCGGCACCAAGGTGCAGACGATCGTCTCCAACGCCTACGAGCTGGAGAAGGCCGTCGTCGAGGCCGACCTCGTCATCGGCGCCGTCCTGATCCCGGGCGCCAAGGCCCCCAAGCTGGTCACCAACGAGCTCGTCGCCAAGATGAAGCCCGGAAGTGTACTTGTCGACATTGCGATCGACCAGGGCGGCTGCTTCGAGGACTCCCGTCCGACCACCCACGCCGAGCCGACCTTCACGGTCCACGACTCCGTGTTCTACTGCGTCGCGAACATGCCCGGCGCCGTCCCGAACACCTCCACCTACGCGCTGACCAACGCCACGCTGCCCTACATCGTCGAGCTGGCGAACCACGGCTGGCAGGACGCGCTCAGCCGCGACGCCGCCCTGGCCAAGGGCCTCAACACGCATGAGGGTCAGGTCGTTTACGGCCCCGTCGCCGAGGCGCACGGCCTTCCGCACGTCGAACTGAGCACCCTGCTCGGCTGACACGGCGGTACGGACGTCAACCCCGTACACCAAGAGCGCGCACCCGGCCGGGCCTTGCCGAGCAAGGCCCGGCCGGGGCTTTTGTCCCCCCTGACGGGCCGTCCGTGAAACTTCCGGGTTATGGCCCGTACACCCTTGACAGAAGCCTGTTCGATTGCCGACACATCGTGCCGTCTCCGGCGGATTGTGTTGCTGCGGACCGCCGACACGCCATAGAGTCGCCAACCGTCGGCATGGTGCGACGCTGACCTATCTAGATGTTTCCTGGTCACCAAGGAGGTAGGACGACTTGTGAATGAGTCGACATTTACTCCCGGGGGTGGTCACCCAGGAACGCTCCCCCTGCGCCCAGGGGGCGTGGAGGTGTCCCCAGCGCAGGGTCCGCGTCCGGTGGGCCTCCACGCTGTCGGCTCCGTCGCCGTCCACACCTTCGCAGCCCACCAGAACATCCAGAGCATGACGACAGCCCACCAGAGCATGGACGGTCAACACGTGAACGCCATGGCCGGCGACCGGGGCGCCGCCGACCCCGCCACCCTCGCCGATTACGAGGAAGTGCCGGACGGTCACTTCTACGACCCCGACGCCGAGTACGAGCCGGACCCGGAGTACGCGGCCACCCTCGCGCCCGACGCGGCCCGCCAGCGCCGCGAGCGCATCGGCCCCACCGGCCGCCCGCTGCCGTACTTCCCGATCCCCGGACCGCTGACCGACCACGGCCCGGCCAAGATCATCGCCATGTGCAACCAGAAGGGCGGGGTCGGCAAGACCACCTCGACCATCAACCTGGGCGCGGCGCTCGCCGAGTACGGCCGCCGCGTGCTGCTCGTCGATTTCGACCCGCAGGGCGCCCTCTCCGTCGGACTCGGCGTCAATCCCATGGAGCTCGACCTGACGGTCTACAACCTGCTCATGGAGCGGGGCATGTCGGCCGACGAGGTCCTGCTGAAGACCGCCGTGCCCAACATGGACCTGCTGCCCAGCAACATCGACCTGTCGGCGGCCGAGGTCCAGCTGGTCAGCGAGGTGGCCCGGGAGTCGACCCTGCAGCGCGCCCTCAAGCCGCTGATGTCCGACTACGACTACATCGTCATCGACTGCCAGCCCTCGCTCGGTCTGCTGACGGTCAATGCCCTGACGGCCGCTCACAAGGTCATCGTCCCGCTGGAGTGCGAGTTCTTCGCCCTGCGCGGCGTCGCGCTGCTCACCGAGACGATCGAGAAGGTCCAGGAGCGGCTCAACCCCGAACTGGAGCTGGACGGCATCCTCGCGACGATGTACGACTCGCGGACCGTGCACAGCCGCGAGGTCCTCGCCCGGGTGGTCGAGGCGTTCGACGACCACGTCTACCACACCGTCATCGGCCGTACGGTCCGCTTCCCGGAGACCACGGTCGCGGGCGAGCCCATCACCACGTACGCGTCCAACTCCGTCGGCGCCGCCGCCTACCGCCAGCTGGCCAGGGAGGTGCTCGCGCGTTGTCACGCCGAGTGAGCCTGCCCGGCGCCGACGAGCTGTTCCGCACCACCGGAGGCACGGGGCTGCAGTCCTCCAGCCCCCGCCGGAAGGTGAACGGCGAGGCGCCGCCCAGGGTGCCGGGGCCGGGCGACGGGCCCGACGCCGAGCGGCAGGGCAAGACGGCGGACCGGCCCGCGGCCCCCGGCCCCGCGGCCGCGGCCTCCGGCCAGGAGACGGACGCGGAGCGGCGCGGTTCCGTGGACCGCACCCCGGGCGACCGGCCGGTGCCGGGCCGGGCGGCCGAGCGCCCCGAGGCCCCGGCGGCCGCGGCCCCGGCCGCGCCGCGCCGGCGCGGGCGTGCCGCGAACCGGCGGCCCAGCGGCCGGGAGCGCCACGACGAGAAGATCACCGTCTATGTCTCCGCCGAGGAGCTCATGGACCTCGAACACGCCCGGCTGGTGCTGCGCGGCGAGCACGGGCTCGCGGTCGACCGGGGCCGGATCGTGCGCGAGGCCGTCGCCGTGGTGCTGGCCGACCTGGAGTCGCGCGGCGACGCGAGCATCCTCGTGCGCCGCCTGCGCGGGCGCTGAGCGGCCCCGCCGCGCTAGCCTCGTACCCTCCGGGCCGGTCAGGCCCGCGTACGGCCGTTCCGCCCCGCCCCTCGAAAGCCCGATCATGCCCGCAGCCGCCCCTTCCCCGGCCCGCCGCCCCCTGGGGCCCGGCCCGGGCCCCACATCTCGGCCGCCCGCCGGCGCCGAGCCCCGGGGGGAGCGGCAGGAGGCGGACCGGCCCGACGCGACGGCCGGGTTCACCGTCCGGCTGGCGAACTTCGAGGGCCCCTTCGACCTGCTGCTCCAGCTGATCGCCAAGCACAAACTCGACGTCACCGAGGTCGCCCTGTCCAAGGTCACGGACGAGTTCATGGCCCACCTCCGCGCCATGGGCCCCGACTTCGACCTGGACCAGACCACCGAGTTCCTGGTGGTCGCGGCCACCCTCCTCGACCTCAAGGCGGCCCGGCTGTTGCCCGCCGCCGAGATCGAGGACGAGGCGGACCTCGCCCTGCTGGAGGCCCGGGACCTGCTCTTCGCGCGGCTGCTCCAGTACCGGGCGTACAAACGGATCGCGGAGATCTTCAGCGACCGGCTGGAGCACGAGGCCCGCCGCCGTCCCCGTACGGTCGGCCTGGAGCCGCACCACGCCGAACTGCTGCCGGAGGTGGTCATCGGCCTCGGCCCGGAGGGCTTCGCGCGGCTCGCCGTCAAGGCGATGCAGCCCAGGCCCAGGCCCCAGGTCTACGTCGACCACATCCACGCCCCGCTCGTCAGCGTGCGCGAGCAGGCCGAGGTGGTCGTCACGCTGCTGCGGGAGCGCGGCGAGGCGCGCTTCAGCGAGCTGACCGAGGACGCCCCCGACACCCTCACCGTCGTCGCCCGCTTCCTCGCCCTGCTGGAGCTCTACCGCGAGCGGGCCGTCGCCCTCGACCAGGACGAGGCCCTGGGCGCGCTGACGGTCCGCTGGACCGGCGCGGCCGAGGGGGACGCGGGCCCGCTGGTGACCGACGAGTTCGACCGCCCGCCGGAGCCGGCGGACACGGATGACGCCGCCGCCGGCGCCCCCGCCGATGACACCGCCGATGAGACCGCCGAGGAGGCGACGCCGTGAGCGACACGACCACCTGCGACGAGGAGGCCGGGCGGGTCCCCGCCGGGACGCCGGCCGTGGCCGCCCTGCCCCTGCGGCCCGCCCTGGAGGCGGTCCTGATGGTCGTCGACGAGCCCGCCACCGAGGAGCACCTGGCCAAGGTCCTCCAGCGCCCCCGCCGCGAGGTCGCCCAGGCGCTGCGCGAGCTCTCCGACGAGTACGCCGCCCAGGGCCGCGGCTTCGACCTGCGCCCGGTGGCCGGCGGCTGGCGCTTCTTCACCCGTCCCGAGTACGCCGACGCCGTCGAGTCCTTCGTCCTGGACGGCCAGCAGGCCCGGCTCACCCAGGCCGCGCTGGAGACGCTGGCCGTGGTCGCGTACCGTCAGCCGGTCAGCCGATCGAGGGTCTCCGCCGTGCGCGGAGTGAACTGCGACGGTGTCATGCGCACCCTCCTCCAGCGCGGTCTGGTGGAGGAGGCGGGGACGGAACCCGAAACAGGTGCGATCCTGTACAGGACGACGAACTACTTTCTGGAGCGGATGGGCCTTCGCGGCCTGGAGGAGCTTCCCGAGCTCGCCCCGTTCCTCCCCGAGGCGGAAGCGGTCGAGGGCGACTCCCAGGAGGGAGTCCCCTCCTTCGACCCGGACGCCCCGGACACCGACGCAGACGACAAGACGGAACTTTGATGCGAAGCAGCGGCAGGAACAGCGGAAGCGGCAACCGGGACTACCGGGGCGGTGGCGGCGCCGGTGGCGCCGGCCGGCGCTCGGGCGGCGGCTCGGGCGGTGGCTCGGGTGCGGGCCGGGGCGACGGACAGCAGCAGCGTCCGCGCCGTCCGCGCCCCGAGGAGCGTCGCTACGACGTGGGCCCCGACGCGGAGCGCGGCCGCTCCGGCGGCGGCAGCCGGGGCGCGGCCGCCCGCGGCGGCGCCAAGGGCGGCCCCAAGCGGGCCACCACGGGCAAGGCGGCGGGGCGCGGCACCGGCCGCCCGCAGGCCCCGTCCCGCCCGCGCGAGCTCGACGCCAAGATCGAGGAGCGCAACCGCGAGCGGCACAACAAGCCGCAGATCAAGCTGCCCAAGACCTTCGGCGAGCAGGAGGGCGAGCGCCTCCAGAAGGTGCTGGCCCGGGCCGGCATGGGCTCCCGCCGCGCCTGCGAGGAGCTGATCGAGCAGGCCCGCGTCGAGGTCAACGGCCGCATCGTCACCGAGCAGGGCGTGCGCGTCGACCCCGAGAAGGACGAGATCAAGGTCGACGGCCTGACCGTCGCCACCCAGTCCTACCTCTTCTTCGCCCTCAACAAGCCGGCCGGCGTCGTCTCCACCATGGAGGACCCCGACGGCCGCCAGTGCCTGGGCGACTACGTCACCAACCGCGAGACCCGGCTCTTCCACGTCGGCCGTCTCGACACGGAGACCGAGGGCATCATCCTGCTCACCAACCACGGTGAGCTGGCCCACCGCCTGACCCACCCGCGCTACGGCGTCCAGAAGACCTACCTGGCCGCCATCACCGGGCCGCTCCCGCGCGACATCGGCAAGCGCCTCAAGGAGGGCATCCAGCTGGAGGACGGCTACGCCCGCGCGGACAACTTCCGCGTCGTCCAGCAGACCGGCAAGAACTACCTGGTCGAGGTCGTCCTGCACGAGGGGCGCAAGCACATCGTGCGGCGCATGCTGGCGGAAGCCGGCTTCCCGGTGGAGAAGCTGGTCCGTACGGCCTTCGGCCCCATCGCCCTGGGCGACCAGAAGTCGGGCTGGCTGCGGCGCCTGACGAACACGGAGGTCGGCATGCTGATGCGCGAGGTGGACCTGTAGGACCCCCGGTCCTCTAGGACCCCCGGTCCTCGAAGGCCGGACGGGCCGAGATCGGCCCGTCCGGCCTTCGACGGCTCAGGACCAGACGGCCAGCCCGGTCGCCGTGCCGTCCGCCGAACGCTCGATCTCCATCATGCCCCGCACCGCGTCCCGCGTGATCCGTCCGTACACGTGCGGGAACAGTGTTTCCGGCGGAACCCCCGGCGGTGGGGAGCCGGCCGCCGCCTCCCAGCGCACCATGACGTCCAGGCGGTGCTCGTCGATCAGCAGCGCCATCAGCGGCCCCGGCACGTCGCGGTAGAACGCCGTGGCGACGGCGAGTGTCGTCGCCTCGTCCGGCGAGCAGTGCACGAAGCCCTCCTCGTCGAGGGAGGCGGGGGCGTAGGGGCGGTCGGGCGTGGCCAGCCAGTCGTCGAGCGGCACCACATGAAAGATCATGTGCATGGTCTTACCCTAGGCTGTCACCGTGAGAACCGCCCTCGTCATCGGTACCGGACTGATCGGGACCTCCGCCGCGCTCGCGCTCGTGAGCCGTGGCGTGCGGGTCCACCTCATGGACCACGACCCCGCCCAGGCGCGTACCGCCGCCGCGCGCGGCGCCGGCACGGACCAGGCCCCCGAGGGGCCGGTCGACCTGGCGATCGTCGCCGTGCCGCCGGCGCACATCGCGCCGACGCTGGCCGAAGCGGTCCGTGCCGGCCTGGCCCGCGGCTATCTGGACGTGGCCAGCGTCAAGGGCGGTCCGCGCCGCGAGCTGGAGGCGCTCGGCTGCGACCTCTCCCGCTACCTCGGCACCCACCCCATGGCCGGACGCGAGCGCTCCGGCCCGCTGGCGGCCAGCGCCGACCTCTTCGAGGGCCGGCCCTGGGTGCTCACCCCGACCCGTGAGACGGACACCGAGGTTCTCAACCTCGCCCTGGAGCTCGTCGCGCTCTGCCGCGCGGTCCCCGTCGTCATGGACGCCGACGCCCACGACCGGGCCGTCGCGCTCGTCTCGCACACCCCGCAGCTGCTCTCCAGCCTGGTCGCGGCCCGGCTGGAGGAGGCCGACGAGACGGCCGTCCGCCTGTGCGGCCAGGGCATCCGGGACGTGACCCGCATCGCGGCCTCCGACCCCCGGATGTGGATCGACATCCTCTCCGCCAACCCCGGTCCCGTCGCCGACGTCCTCGCCGCCGTCGCGGCCGACCTGGACGAGACCGTCCGGGCCCTGCGCGCGCTGGAGGCCCCCGCGGAGGACGAGCGTGAGGGCGCCGCGGCCGGGATCGAGGACGTGCTGCGCCGCGGCAACGCCGGCCGCGCCCGCGTCCCCGGCAAGCACGGGGCCGCCCCCGCCGCGTACGAGACGGTCACGGTGCTCATCGGCGACCAGCCGGGCGAGCTGGCCAGGATCTTCGCGGACGCCGGGCGGGCGGGCGTCAACATCGAGGACGTCCGCATCGAGCACGCCACCGGCCAGCAGTCGGGTCTGATCCAGCTCATGGTCGAACCGTCCGCCGTGACGGCCCTCGCGGCGACCCTCCGGGACCGCGGCTGGTCCGTCCGGCAGTAGCCCGGGAAACGGGCCCGGGAATGGCCGGGCCCGCGAGACAGTAACCTTGTCGGAGGCTCCTGCAGCCAGCCCCGACCAGCCCCGTGCACCAGAAAGGTGTCTGACACCGTGGAAACCGCCGCCCGGACCGCACCGGCAGCCGTGATCGTCGGCATCGACGGCCCCTCCGGCACGGGCAAGTCCAGCACCTCCAAGGCCGTCGCCGCCAAGCTGGGCCTGCGCTACCTGGACACCGGGGCCCAGTACCGGGCGATCACCTGGTGGATGCTGAGCAACGGCATCGACGTCAATGACGCCGACGCCGTGGCCGCCGCCGCCGGCAAGCCCGAGATCGTCTCCGGCACGGACCCGCTCGCGCCCACCATCACGGTCGACGGCGCGGACGCCGCCGGGCCCATCCGCACGCACGAGGTCACCTCGGCCGTCAGCGCCGTCAGCGCGGTCCCGGAGATCCGGACCCGGCTGACCGAGCTGCAGCGCGCCATCGCCGCCGAGGCCCCGCACGGCATCGTCGTCGAGGGCCGGGACATCGGCACCACCGTGCTGCCGGACGCCGACCTCAAGATCTTCCTGACCGCCTCGGCGGAGGCCCGCGCCGCCCGCCGCAACGGCGAGCTGAAGGGCCCGCAGGCCTCCGACCTGGCCGCCACCCAGGCCGCCCTGCTCAAGCGGGACGCCGCCGACTCCGGCCGTAAGACCTCCCCGCTGGCCAAGGCCGAGGACGCCGTCGAGGTGGACACCACCGAGCTGACCCTGGAGCAGGTCATCGAGTGCGTGGTCACCCTGGTGGAGGAGCGACGCAGCCGAGACGCGGCGCACTCGGCCGGAGCGGAGTCGAGGCGGAGTGCGACCGAAAGCGCGTGAAGCGGACGGCGTGACGGCCTCCGCTTCCACGGCCTCCGCTTCCGGTGCCGCCGTCGGCAGACGCATCGGCATCGGCCTGATGTACGGGCTGTGGCGGCCCCGGGTGCTGGGCGCGTGGCGGATGCCCGCCGCGGGTCCCGCCATCCTGGCGATCAACCACTCCCACAACATCGACGGGCCGATGCTCATGGGCACCGCGCCCCGGCCGGTGCACTTCCTGATCAAGAAGGAGGCGTTCGCCGGTCCGCTGGGCCCGTTCCTGCGCGGGATCGGGCAGCTGGAGGTGGACCGTACGAGCGCGGACCGCGCCGCCGTCACCACGGCGCTCGACGTGCTGGCCCGCGGCGATGTGCTGGGGATCTTCCCGGAGGGCACCCGGGGCGAGGGCGACTTCTCGTCGCTGCGCGCCGGGCTCGCGTACTTCGCGCTGCGTTCGGGTGCGCCCGTCGTGCCGGTGGCGGTCCTCGGCAGCGCCGAGCGGCGCGGCCGGGCGATAGCCGCGCTGCCGCCGTTGCGCAGCCGCGTCGACGTCGTCTTCGGCGACCCCTTCCGGGCCGGTGACGGCTCCGGCCGGCGGACCCGCAAGGCGCTGGACGAGGCGACCGTGCGCATCCAGGAGCGGCTGGGCGCGCACCTGGCGGACGCCAAGCGGCTGACCGGCCGCTGACCGAGACTTAAGAAGCACACCGTGTGCGTGTGCGGACGACGAACGAGGAACGGACTTCATGAACGACCAGATCCACTCCGGCGACGAGCACGGTGAGCTTGGCGACGCCGAGTACGCGGAGTTCATGGAGCTCGCGGCCCAGGAGGGCTTCGACGCCGAGGAGGTCGAGAGCGAGCTCGCCGCCGCCGGACACGGGCCGCTGCCCGTGCTCGCCGTGGTCGGCCGCCCGAACGTCGGCAAGTCGACCCTGGTGAACCGCATCATCGGCCGCCGCGAGGCCGTCGTCGAGGACCGTCCGGGCGTCACCCGGGACCGTGTCACCTACGAGGCCGAGTGGGCCGGCCGCCGCTTCAAGGTCGTCGACACCGGCGGCTGGGAGCAGGACGTCCTCGGCATCGACGCGTCCGTGGCCGCGCAGGCCGAGTTCGCGATCGACGCCGCCGACGCGGTGGTCTTCGTCGTGGACGCCACGGTCGGTGCGACCGACACGGACGAGGCCGTCGTGAAGCTGCTGCGCCGGGCCGGCAAGCCGGTCGTGCTGTGCGCCAACAAGGTCGACGGCCCTTCCGCCGAGGCCGACGCCGCCATGCTGTGGTCGCTCGGGCTCGGCGAGCCCATGCCGGTCTCCGCACTGCACGGCCGCGGCACCGGCGACATGCTGGACGAGGTCCTCAAGGCCCTGCCCGAGGCCCCGGCCCAGACCTTCGGCGCGGCCGTCGGCGGTCCGCGCCGCATCGCGCTGATCGGCCGGCCGAACGTCGGCAAGTCCTCCCTGCTGAACCAGGTGGCGGGCGAGGAGCGCGTCGTCGTCAACGAGCTGGCCGGCACCACCCGCGACCCGGTCGACGAGCTGATCGAGCTGGGCGGCAAGACCTGGAAGTTCGTCGACACGGCGGGCATCCGCAAGCGCGTCCACCTCCAGGAGGGCGCCGACTACTACGCCTCCCTGCGGACGGCCGCCGCCGTCGAGAAGGCCGAGGTCGCCGTCGTCCTGATCGACGCGAGCGAGAGCATCTCGGTCCAGGACCAGCGCATCATCACCATGGCCGTCGAGGCCGGCCGGGCGCTCGTCCTCGCGATCAACAAGTGGGACACGCTCGACGAGGAGCGCCGCTACTACCTCGAGCGCGAGATCGAGACCGAGCTCGGTCAGATCCAGTGGGCGCCCCGCGTGAACGTCTCGGCGCGCACCGGCCGTCACATGGAGAAGCTCGTCCCGGCGATCGAGACGGCGCTGGAGGGCTGGGAGACGCGCGTGCCGACCGGCCGCCTGAACGCCTTCCTCGGCGAGCTCGTCTCGGCCCACCCGCACCCCATCCGGGGCGGCAAGCAGCCCCGCATCCTCTTCGGCACCCAGGCGGGCACCCGCCCGCCCCGCTTCGTCCTCTTCGCCTCCGGCTTCCTGGAGGCCGGCTACCGCCGCTTCATCGAGCGCCGCCTGCGCGAGGAGTTCGGCTTCGAGGGCACGCCGATCCACCTGTCGGTGCGGGTGCGGGAGAAGCGGTCCCGCAAGAAGTGACGCCGACGCGCCCGCAGGCGCTGGAATGCCCGGACCCTATGGGTCCGGGGTTCTCAGTAGGTGCCGCGGGTGCGGCCGTCGCGTTGGCCGGGGGGAAGGGCCGGGAGCTGGTGGGCGGTGCGGGGGCGGGGGTAGTAGGACTCCCAGGCCGCGTTGTAGCCGGAGTGGGCGGGATAGGCGGACTGGCCCGCGTAGCCGTTCTGCTGGGGGGCGAAGGACTTGAACCTCAGGTCCTCCTCGCCCGAGCGGTCGCCGGGCAGGGCCCGGAACGACCGGCGGTACTCGGAACAGAGGGCGTCGTAGATCGGGGTGACCGAGGCGGTGTGACTCTCCGGGGCGGCGTCGCGGGGTGGCCGCATGCCGGGGATGTAGTTCGGGTACGAGGTCCGGGCAACGGGTTCGTATGAGTACACATCCCTGCCAACGACAGGGAGCCCCTTCGGATGCGGTTCGCGCGGCGAATGGGTAGTGCCCCGGAGGGTCACGTGCCCGCGAGCGGCATCGTGGTGCCGACCAGCCGGCCGCCCGCCGCGGCACGGTCGAGGGCCTCGCGCAGCAGGTCCTCGCGGGACTGGGTGCCGATCGTGCCGACCGGGGCGGCGAAGACCAGGACGCGCTGCGTCTTGTTGACCGCGGCCCGCCAGTCGTCGGCGACCTGCATCGCCTGGTGCGCCTGCCACCACGCGCTGGGGGAGCCGCCGCCCGGGGCCGGCTGGAGGATCGCGTGCAGCTTGCCCATGACGACCAGCACCGACCAGCCGGGGGAGGACGGCGGGAGCTCGTCGAGCGAGCCGACCGGTGCGAAGCCCTGCTCGCGGAGCAGGTCGAGGAAGACGTCGACCGGACCGTCGGTGCCGGGGCGGGCGATGGCGGTGAGCGGCTCGACGACCAGCGCCGGGTGGACGTCGCCGTCGACGAGGATCAGCCCGCTGGTCACCCCCAGCTCGGCCTGGAGCGGGACGTCCACGCCGTGCGCACCGGCGGGGCTCGCGGCGGCGGGCGCGCTCGGCGGGGCCGCCGGCGCGTTCTGGATCGACCGCACTGCCCCCTGGAGCTGTTCCTCGGAGACCGGGACCACCTGTGAGGGGATGCACGCGGCGTGGGCGAAGGCGAGCACCGCCGTCTCCTCGCCGACGAAGAGCACCGTGCTGGTGCGCTCCCGCTCGCTGTCGCCGGGGGTGCGGCAGGACGTGCAGTCGTAGGTGCCCGGCGCGTTGTCCCCGCCGAGCAGTCGGTCCGCTTCTTCGTCGCCGATCTCGGCGCGTACCTCGTCGCTGACGTCGAGCATGCGCGGCACGGGGGACTCCTCGAACTCAGTGCGTGTTCGCCGGGAGGTTCCCGGCTCGTAAGGAGACAACGGGAGACCCATGGCGCGGGTCACGCCCCGGAAAAGTTCCCGCTCCGGCTACCGATTTCCCAACGCTTGCGGAACGACTTGGCGATCACGGCCAACCCGGGAACCGCTCACACGGTCTAACCTCTCGGAGAGGCGGGGCCACCAGGTCATCTCAACCGGCACAGCGGCTGCATGGGGACGAATGCACATCTCATTCCTGATTCACAACGCGTACGGGATCGGCGGGACGATCCGCACCACGTTCAACCTCGCGAGCACGCTCGCCGAGCAGCACGACGTGGAGATCGTCTCCGTCTTCCGCCATCGCGACGAGCCCGTCTTCGCCCCCGGGGGCAAGGTGCGGCTGCGTCATCTGGTCGATCTGCGCAAGGACAGCCCGGGGTACGAGGGGGATCACCCCGACTACGGCCGTCCGGCCGCGGTCTTCCCCTCCACCGAGGGCCGCTACAAGCAGTACAGCGCCCTCACCGACCGCAAGATCGCGGAGCATCTGCGCGGCCTGGACTGCGACGTGGTCGTCGGCACCCGCCCGGGGCTGAACGTCCACATCGCCCAGCAGGCCCGCCGCGGGCCGGTCCGGGTCGGGCAGGAGCACCTGACGCTGAGCACGCACACGCCGGAGCTCAAGCTGACGCTGCGCACGCACTACCCGCGGTTGGACGCGGTCACCACCGTGACCGAGGCCGACGCCGAGACGTACCGCCGGCTGATGCGCCTGCCCGGCGTGCGCGTCGAGGCGGTGCCCAACAGCGTGCCCCAGCCCCGCGTGGAGCCCGCCGACTCCACCGGCAAGTGGGTGGTCGCCGCCGGCCGCCTCGCGCCCGCCAAGCGCTACGACGTGCTGATCCGGGCCTTCGAGAAGGTCGTCGCCGAGCGCCCCGACTGGCGGCTGCGGATCTACGGGGCCGGCGCGGAGCGCGCGAAGCTGCGCAAGCTCATCGACGACCGCGGCCTCTACAACCACATCTACCTCATGGGCCCCGCCAACCCCCTGGATCCCGAGTGGGTGAAGGGCTCGATCGGCGCGGTCACCTCCAGCCTGGAGTCCTTCGGCATGACGATCGTCGAGGCCATGCGCTGTGGTCTGCCCGTGGTCTCCACCGACTGCCCGCACGGGCCCGGCGAGATCATCAACGACGGCGTCGACGGCCTGCTCGTGCCCGTCGGGAAGGCCGACAGGATCGCCGCGGGGCTGCTGAGGCTCATCAACGACGACGAACTGCGCAGGAGCATGGGCCAGGAGGCCCTCAAGAGCTCGGCCCGCTTCGACCCGGCGCACGTGGCCGGTCGTTACGAAGCGCTGTTCACCGACCTCGTCACGCGCGGCGCCCTGCGCGGCTCGCTGCACCGTACGCGCGGCGCCCTGCTCAGCAGCGCGTTCCGGACCAAGGACGCAAGCCGCTCGGCCCTGCGACGGGTGCGTGCCGCATGACCCCCGAGGAGTGCACCATCATGGGGAACCCCACCGCCGACTGCATCGCCGACTCCGCGGGCGGCCTCACCTTCGACCTCGCCGCCGCCGGCGGCGACAGCGGGGACTGGTCCGCCGCGCTCGTCCTGCGCCGCCGGGGCGCCGACGAGGAGGCGGAGGAGGTCCGCCTGCCGCTCACCCCGAACGGCACCGGCCGGCTGCGCGCCGTGCTGCCGAGCACGGTCGCCCTGCCGGAGGGCCGCTGGGACGTCCACGTCGCCTGCGCCGGCGAGGCCCCGCGCCGGCTCCTGCCCGGCCTGGCCGACCTGCGGTCGCTGGTCGACCGCCGCCCCGGCCCGAGCACCTCGCCGCTGGCCGTCCGCATCCCCTACGCCACCAAGCACGGCAATCTCTCGCTGCGCAGCTGGCTGCGCGCGCCGCACGCGGAGGCGGGAGACCTGGAGCTCTCGGCGGACGGGCTGACCGGGCACGGCACCCTCTACCGGGTGGCGGAGCCGGAGGCGTGGCTGGCCGGCGCCACCGTCGAGGCACGCCTGCGGCGCGACCCCGCGACGGTCGTCCGCGCCGCGGTGACCCCGGCCGGGGAGGGCGCCCAGGACTTCGCCTTCACCCTCTCCTACGCGCAGCTGCGCGCGCACTGGGAGGGCGGGCTGGACGTGTGGGACCTGTGGCTGTGCGGGCCGGAGGGCGCGGAGGTGCGCATAGCGCGCATCCTGGACGACGTCGCGGACAAGAGACAGATCTTCACCTACCCGGCCCGAGCGGTCGAGGGCGCGCAGGTGAGCCCGTACTACACGGTCGACAACGACCTGTCGCTGCGGGTCGACGAGCGTCCGCCGGTGGCCGGCTGACCTACTTCGCCGGACGGGTCGCCTCGTCGGCCCGTCCGCCGGAAACCCCCTTCTCCACCCGCACCGTCTCCGGATGGTGCAGGTCGAACGCCGGCGATTCGGAGCGGATCCGCGGCAGCGTCGTGAAGTTGTGCCGCGGCGGCGGGCACGACGTCGCCCACTCCAGGGAGCGCCCGAAGCCCCACGGGTCGTCGACCTCCACCCGCCTGCCGTACCGTGCCGTCTTCCAGACGTTGTAGAAGAACGGCAGCGTCGACAGCCCCAGCAGGAACGCCCCGATCGAGGAGACCGTGTTGAGCGCGGTGAACCCGTCGGCGGCCAGGTAGTCCGCGTAGCGGCGCGGCATGCCCTCGGCGCCCAGCCAGTGCTGGACCAGGAACGTGGTGTGGAAGCCCACGAAGAGGGTCCAGAAGTGGATCTTGCCCAGGCGCTCGTCGAGCAGCTTCCCGGTGAACTTGGGCCACCAGAAGTAGAAGCCCGCGAACATCGCGAAGACCACCGTGCCGAACACCACGTAGTGGAAGTGGGCCACCACGAAGTAGGTGTCGGTGACGTGGAAGTCCAGCGGCGGGGACGCCAGGATCACGCCGGTCAGCCCGCCGAAGAGGAAGCTGACCAGGAAGCCGACCGACCACAGCATCGGGGCCTCGAAGGACAGCGAGCCGTGCCACATCGTGCCGATCCAGTTGAAGAACTTCACGCCCGTCGGCACGGCGATGAGGAAGGACATGAAGGAGAAGAAGGGCAGCAGCACCGCCCCGGTGGCGAACATGTGGTGTGCCCAGACCACCACCGACAGGGCCGTGATGGCCATGGTGGCGCCGATCAGCATCACGTAGCCGAAGATCGGCTTGCGGGAGAAGACCGGGATGATCTCCGTGATGATGCCGAAGAACGGCAGCGCGATGATGTAGACCTCCGGATGGCCGAAGAACCAGAACAGGTGCTGCCACAGCAGCGCCCCGCCGTTCTGGGCCTCGAAGACCTGCGCGCCGAACCGCCGGTCCGCCTCCAGTACCAGCAGGGCCGCGGCCAGCACCGGGAAGGCCATCAGGATCAGGATGGACGTGAACAGCACGTTCCAGGTGAAGACGGGCATCCGGAACATCGTCATGCCCGGTGCGCGCATGCCGATGATGGTGGTCAGGAAGTTGACCGCGCCCAGGATCGTCCCGAAGCCGGACAGGGCCAGGCCCATGATCCACATGTCGGCGCCCAGCCCGGGTGAGCGGACCTCGCTGCTCAGCGGCGCGTAGCCGGTCCAGCCGAAGGACGCCCCGCCCTCCGGCATCAGCAGGCTGAAGACCACGATCAGGCCGCCGAAGAGGTAGAGCCAGTAGGCGAACATGTTCAGCCGGGGGAAGGCCACGTCCGGCGAGCCGATCTGCAGCGGCATGATCGCGTTGGCGAAGCCCGCGAAGGCAGGGGTGGCGAAGAGCAGCAGCATGATCGTGCCGTGGGCCGTGAAGGCCTCGTTGAACTGCTCGTTGCTGATGATCTGCAACCCGGGGCGGGCCAGCTCGGCGCGCATCAGCATGGCGAGCAGGCCGGCGACGAGGAAGAAGCCGAACGAGGTCAGCAGATAGAGGTGGCCGATCTTCTTGTGATCGGTGGTGGTCAGCCAGTCGACCACGACGCGGCCCGGCCGGCGCTCCCGGACCGTCCCGGACTCCGGCCGCGCGGTGTCGGTCCCCATCCGTGCCCCCTCGCTACTCGGCTCACGCTGTCGTGCATCGGGCTCTCGGGCACCCGCCATGATGCTCGCTCCCGCGCCCCGCGCGCGAGGGTGCCTCACGGGGGGCGGTCCCCGGAGGTGGCCCGCCTTTAAACGGAACTGTCTATTCCGTGCATGGCGCGGGGCGGCCGCGTGTACGGTCCGGCAGTGCTCGGGGTGCGCTTCCGGGCGCCCTTTCCGTGAGGTTTCGGGAAAAGCGGGGGCAGGACGTCCGCAAGGGGCCCGGGAAGCGGAATTCAAGAGGTAAGCGGAGGGGCTTCCGAGGGTATTTCGAAAAGGCGCCGTGAAATTCCGTCACTTTCCCCGCGGCGGCGTCCGCAAGCGGCGGGAAAGGCTCGTACGAGTGAGCTGACGGACGGTAAACGCGCGCCGGGCGTCTGTGACAGAAGTGTGACCAGTGGCGGACGTGGTGGGTACGCGGGCGTGCCCGTGCCTCCTTCCGCCGCCGGTCCGCGCCGCCTACGGTGGCTGCCATGGCTCCCGTACCCGATCTGCCGCCCGACCCCGACGACGTCCCGGAGGAGTACGTCGGACTCGACGCCGAGGAGGCCGCCGCCCGGGCCCGCGCGCGGGGCTGGACCACGGTGCGGGCGCTCGAACCCGGCGCGATCATCACCATGGAGTTCCTGTCCGGCCGGCTGAACTTCGAGGTCGTCGGCGGCACCGTGCGGCGCTGCTGGAAGGGCTGACGGGCTCCGGGGCGGGCTCCGACGCGAGGAGGGCGGTCCCGGGATCCCGGGACCGCCCTCCTCGTCGTGCGCGTGTGGCGCCGTGTCAGCCGACCGTGCGGCCGCGGCCCGTGGCCGGGCCCAGGGGTGCCGTGCGGGGCACCCGGTCCGCGTGCGGGGGCCGGCGGCTGCCGGTCGGGGTGACCGGCGTCCGCTCGGAACGGGCCGTGTGCGGCCGCGGCGGCAGGTGCGGACGGCCGTCGGGGACGCGGCCCGCGCCGCCGGACCGGCTGCCGGCACCCACCGGCTCGCGCGCCGGAAGGGTGTCGTCGGCCGGCACCCGGGGCGCGGCGACCGCGACCGGCGTCGCGACCGTGAGCGGGGCGAGGGCGCGGCGGGCGCGCAGCCGGGCCCACAGGGCCATGAGCCATCCCTCCGCACGGGTCATCAGCGGCTCGAACCAGGGGAGCGCGAGCAGCACCAGCAGACCGGCGGTCCAGCCGAGGGTGACGTCGCTCATCCAGTGCGTGCCCAGGTAGACCGTGGTCATCCCGACGCCCAGCGCGAGCAGGGCGGCGATCACCGAGGCGATGCGGCGGGCGCGCGGCGTGGTGGCCAGATAGGCGAGCACGCCCCAGGTCACCACGGCGTTGGCCGTGTGTCCCGAGGGGAATATGTCCCCGCCGGCGAACATCTCGTTGGAGCCGATGGCGGTCGCGTAGTGCGGTCCCAGCCGGCCCATCCCTATCTTCGCGGCACCCACGGTCGCGTTGAGCAGCAGCAACGACGTGCCGAGCACGAGCAGCGGCCGCAGCGTCCGCTGCCTGTGCGCGCGCCAGCCCAGCCAGGCGGCCACCGCGACGGCGGTCGGGCCGCGCTGGCCCAGCACCACGAAGTAGTCGAGGAAGGTGTGGATCTCCGGCCACTGCTTGTACGGCCGGAAGAGCATGACCTGCCAGTCGAACCGCACCGGCCAGGACGTGGTGAGCACACCGACCACGATCGCCACATAGACCACGAGGGTCGCCACGAAGATCCCCAGGCGGGTCCTGGTCATCCGTGGCCGCACGGGATCGGTCGGGCGCTCCTCCGCTCGGACGAGCTCGTCGTTGGTATGCACTCAATCGACGTTACATTGCGTGACAGGAGCCTTCGGCCGATCGGGGCGCTTTGTGATGACGATGTGATGTGGAATGCGTCTCAGCCCGCGCTTTCGCCGACCGGTGCACGGGAAATAAGAGCGGCATAAATAAAGGGCGGTGAGGATATTCCCGCGAGGGTCGGGACGGGCTCTATAGAGCCCGTCCTGCGATTGAGGACACCGCGCATTAGTGCGGTCCGGCGGGGAAGGCCCCGCAGGGGTCACGGCGGGCCGGAGCCGTGCAGCCAGAACGCGCCGTAGACCGCCGACGCCAGCGCCACCACGCTCACCGTGAGCACCGCCCGTACCGTCCGCAGGCGGACCAGCGCCAGGGCGAGCGGCAGCAGCAGGGGGAAGGCGGGCAGCATCAGGCGCGGCTTCGAGCCGAAGTAGCCCTTGGCGGTCAGGGCCAGCAGCAGCACCGTGCCGGTGTGGACGAGCAGCGGCAGCGGCTGGCGCTGCCGTACCCCCGCCGCGTACAGCCACAGCAGCAGGGCGACCCCGACCAGCAGCCCGAGCCCGGCGGGGAAGGCGGGGCCGGTCAGCAGCCGGCCGATGAAGGAGCCGAACGCGACGCCCCCGTCGAAGCCGTTGCCCCAGCCGCCCTGCACGTCCAGATAGCCGGTGGCGCTCCGGGTACGCAGCCCGACCCAGACGAAGTAGGCCAGCCAGCCGAGCGGGGCCAGCGCCACCCCGAGCAGCGTCCGGACCGTCCGCGAGCGCGGCACGCCGCCCTCCGCCCGTCCTCGCCACAGCGTCACGGCCGCCGTGAGCCACACGGCCGCGACCACCGCCGCGCCCACCGGCCGGGTCAGCCCCGCCAGCGCCGCCAGTGAGCCCGCCCACACCCAGCGCTCACGGAGCACGCAGTACAGGGACCACGCCGCGAGCGCGGTGAACAGCGACTCCGAGTACGCCATCGACTGCACGATCCCGACCGGCAGCGCCGCCCACAGCGCCACGAGCGCGACGCCCGCCCGCCGGCCGTGCAGCCGCTCCCCGACGGCGAAGATCCCGCCCGCCGCGCAGAGCGAGGCCACCGCACTGACCACCAGCCCCGCGTCCCCCGGCGACAGGGGCAGAACCGTCGACAGCGCCCGCTCCAGCCACGGCAGCAGCGGGAAGAACGCCAGGTCGGAGTGGACCTTCCCGCCCGGCAGATGCAGCGTGTAGCCGTAGCCCTCCGCCGCTATGCGGGCGTACCAGAGGGAGTCCCAGCGCGCCGAGAGCAGCTGGTGCGGCCCCTTGCCGTCCGCCAGCCCCCACAGCGCGAGCACCACGATCCCCAGCACCCGCACCCCCGCGTACGCCAGCAGCGCCGGCGCGGCACGGCGCAGCGCGGCACGGACGCGGCGGCCCGGGCCGCCGCCGGTCGCGCCGGTCGCGCCGGTCGTCCCGGTGACGGGGGCGGCGGCCGGGCGGGCGGGGGAGACGAGATCGGTCACCGACCGATTGTCCTGCATCCCCGCCGTCCCCCGGTCCGGCAAAGGTCCCGGTCCGGCGTGACAGCGGACACGTGTCTTTCTGCGGGTCTCGCGTAATCTGTCGATTCATCTCGGCCCGGTTCATCCCGGCCGCGACCGCACGACACGGAGGTGTGAATGTCCGGGACGACCGCGGCCGGCCCCAGGGTCGCCGGGCTTCCCCGGCAGCGGCCCCGCTACGGGCTGCCACGCCGACCGCCGGGCGCCCACCAGGGGTACGGGCACGGGGCAGGCGCGAGCCGGTGGACCGTGCTCGTCGTGCTCTGCATCAGCCTGCTGCTCGTCGCCGTCGACGCCACGGTGCTGCACGTCGCCGTCCCGGCCGTCACCGAGGACCTGCGCCCCGGCGCCATCCAGCTGCTGTGGATCGTCGACGTCTACCCCCTGGTCTGCGCCTCGCTCCTCATCCTCTTCGGCACCCTCGGCGACCGCGTCGGGCGCCGGCGCGTGCTGCTGCTCGGCTACGGACTGTTCGGCCTGGCCTCCGCGCTGGCCGCCTTCGCGCCCGCCCCGGAGATCCTCATCGCCGCCCGGGCGCTGCTCGGCGCCGGCGGCGCGATGATCATGCCGGCGACGCTGTCGATCCTGCGCCAGGTCTTCCCCGACCGGCGCGAGCGCGCCCTGGCCATCGGCCTGTGGAGCGCCGTCGCCGCGGTGGGCGCGGCCCTCGGACCACTGCTCGGCGGGTTCCTGCTGGAGCACTTCTGGTGGGGCTCCGTCTTCCTCATCAACATCCCGCTCATGGCGGTGAGCATCCCGGTCGGCCGCTGGCTGCTGCCCGAATCCACCGGCGAGCGCGACGGACCGTGGGACGTCCTCGGCGCCCTCATGGCCGCCTTCGGCCTCTTCGGCCTGGTCCTCGGCGTCAAGCGGGTCGGCTCCGCCGAGCCGCTGTCGCTGCTCACGGTCGTGCCGGGCGCGGTCGGGGCCGCGCTGCTCATCCTCTTCGTCCGCCGGCAGCGACGGCGCCGGCACCCCCTGGTCGACCTCGCGATGTTCGCCCGCCCCGCCTTCGGCACGTCGGTGGGCTGCATCGTGCTGGCCATGCTCGCGCTCGTCGGCCTGGAACTGGTCGCCGCGCAGTACCTCCAGCTCGTCCTCGGCCTCACCCCGCTCCAGACGGGCCTGCGCCTGCTGCCGCTCACCCTGGCCGCCATGGCCGCCGGCCTCGCGGGCTCCCGCGTCCTGCACCGCTTCGGCCCACGCGCGATGGTCGTCTCCGGCTTCCTGCTGACCGCCGTCGCCGTACTGTCCCTGACCGCCCTCGGCCGGCACGACCAGCCGGGCTTCATGATCACGGCCTTTGTCTTCCTCGGCTTCGGCCTGGAGACGACGCTGTTCGGCGCGTACGAGTCGATGCTGAGCGAGGCGCCGGCGGAGTCGGCCGGCGGGTCGGCGGCGATCGGCGAGACCTCCTACCAGCTCGGTGCCGGCATCGGCATCGCCCTGCTGGGCAGCGTCATGAACGCGGCGTACGCGCCGGGCGTCTCGGCGGTGCCGGGCGTACCGAGCGCGGCGGGCACGGCGGCGAGCCACTCGCTGGGCGAGGCCTACGACGTCGCCTCCCGGCTGGGGGGCCCGGCGGGGGTGGCCCTCCGCGCGGCGGCGCGGGACGCTTTCGTGCACGGCTTGCACGTGACACTGGCGGTGAGTGCGGGGTTGCTGCTGCTCGGAGCTGTTGCCGCGTTGCGGCTGCCGCGCGAGGTCTGATCTTTCCCCTGCCCCGGAGAACCCCTGGACGGCGGTGGTTACTCGGCCGTAAGTTGCTGGCGAACCCATGACGCCGGAGGCAGCCGTGATCGACCCGCGCGACCCGCTGGGGATGGACGAACTCCTCACCGACGAGGACCGAGCCATCCGAGACGCCGTCAGGCAATGGGCGGCGGACCGCGTCCTCCCCCACATCGCCGAGTGGTACGAGAGCGGCGAGCTCCCCGTCGTGCGCGAACTCGCGCGCGAGCTCGGCGCGCTCGGCGCCCTCGGGATGCAGCTCGACGGATACGGCTGCGCCGGGGCCAGTGCCGTGCAGTACGGGCTGGCGTGCCTGGAGCTGGAGGCCGCCGACTCCGGCATCCGCTCGCTCGTCTCCGTGCAGGGCTCGCTCGCGATGTACGCGATCCACCGGTTCGGCTCCGAGGAGCAGAAGCAGCGCTGGCTGCCCGGCATGGCCGCCGGCGAGATCATCGGCTGCTTCGGGCTCACCGAGCCCGACCACGGCTCGGACCCGGCCTCCATGCGGACCCACGCCAAGCGCGAGGCCGGCGGCGACTGGGTGCTGACGGGCCGCAAGATGTGGATCACCAACGGTTCCGTGGCCGGCGTCGCGGTCGTCTGGGCCCAGACCGACGAAGGCATCCGCGGCTTCGTCGTCCCCACCGACAGCCCGGGGCTGTCCGCGCCGGAGATCCGGCACAAGTGGTCGCTGCGCGCCTCCGTCACCAGCGAGCTGGTGATGGACGAGGTGCGGCTCCCCGCCGACGCCGTCCTCCCGGAGGTCACCGGGCTGCGCGGCCCGCTGAGCTGTCTGAGCCACGCTCGCTACGGCATCGTCTGGGGCGCGATGGGCGCCGCGCGGACGAGCTTCGAGACGGCGCTGGAGTACGCGAAGACCCGCGAGCAGTTCGGGAAGCCCATCGGTGGCTTCCAGCTGACCCAGGCCAAGCTCGCCGACATGGCCGTGGAGCTGCACAAGGGCATCCTGCTCGCCCACCATCTGGGGCGGCGGATGGACGCGGGGAGGCTGCGGCCGGAACAGGTGAGCTTCGGCAAGCTCAACAACGTGCGGGAGGCGATCGAGATC
>NZ_JBFAPH010000043.1:0-27837 GCF_040675635.1 Streptomyces sp. NPDC049577 | reverse complement strand
CGGACCCGCCGCGCTTCCCGACCGGGCCGGTACAGCAGCTTGACGGCGACGAGGGCGCAGCACAGCAGCGCCAGGTACCAGGCGGCTTCGGGCGCGCTCACGACGCACTTCCCGCGCGCCCGCACAGGGCCGCCAGACGTGCCCATCCGCGTGCCCGCTCGAATCCCCTCGGGCTCCACACGGCGGCCGGTACGGTCGTCACGAGGCCGGAGGCGTCACGCTCCAGGACGTGGATGTCCGCGACGCGCCGCCGCCCGGATCGGTCGCGCACGAGATGGATCACGACCGACAGCGCTGCGGCCAGCTGACTGTGCAGTGCCCATCGGTCCAGCCCCGCGGTGGCGCCGAGGGCCTCCAGTCGGGCCGGGACGTCCGACGCGGCGTTCGCGTGCACCGTGCCGCAGCCGCCCTCATGTCCGGTGTTCAGCGCGGCCAGCAGGTCGGTGACCTCGTGCCCGCGCACCTCGCCGACGACAAGGCGGTCGGGGCGCATGCGCAGGGCTTGGCGCACCAGGTCCCGGAGGGTGACCAGTCCGGTGCCCTCCTGGTTTGCGGGCCGGGTCTCCAGCCGCACGACGTGGGGGTGGTCCGGGCGCAACTCGGCGGAATCCTCGGCCAGGACGATCCGTTCGTCGGGTGCGACCAGGCCGAGCAGCGTGGAGAGCAGGGTGGTCTTGCCGCAGCCGGTGCCGCCGCTGATCACGAAGGACAGCCGGGCATCGAGCACGGCCCGCAGCAGGCGCTGCCCGCCGGGCGGCACGGTGCCGGCGGCGACCAGTTCGTCGAGGGAGAAGGCGCGGGGGCGCACCACGCGCAGGGAGAGGCAGGTCGATCCGACGGCGACCGGGGGCAGGACGGCGTGCAGCCGGGTGCCGTCCGGCAGGCGGGCGTCCACCCAGGGACGGGCGTCGTCGAGCCGGCGGCCGGCGATCGCGGCCAGCCGCTGGGCGAGCCGGCGTACCGCTGCGGTGTCGGGAAAGGTCACCTCGGTGCGTTCGAGACCGGCGCCGCGGTCCACCCACACCCGGTCCGGGGCGGTGACCAGCACGTCGGTGACGTCGGGGGCGGAAAGCAGGGGCTCCAGGGGGCCGGTGCCGACGAGTTCGGACCGCAACCTGGCCGCGACGCCGAGGACTTCGGTGTCGCCGAGCAGTCGCCCTTCCCTGCGCAGCGCCTCCGCGACCCGCGCCGGGGTCGGTTCCTCGCCGCTCTCCGCGAGGCGCAGCCGCACGGCCTCCAGCAGTTCCGTGCTCATGCCGGCACCCCTCCGCGCTCGGCCAGGGCCCGGGCCCAGAAGTCGGCGGCGAACCGGGCGAGCGGTCCGCGTTCACCGCTGCCCGGCGGCCGACCAGTGGCGATCGTCTCCGAGAGCCCTGGCTCCGGGGGGAGTTCGCCCTCCGACCGCAGGCCGAGCAGGCGCGCGATCTCCATGCCGCCGAGTCCGGGACCGCAGGGGCCGCGCACCACGGTGCGCAGATCACCCAGCGCCAGGGAGAGCGCGGAGGCGACGCGATGGGCGGCGGCCACAGCCCGCAGCTCGGCGGGCACCACCAGCAGACCGACGTCGATCTGTTCGAGCGCGGCCAGGGCCACGTCGTCGAGCCGGCGCGGCAGGTCCACGACGACCACGCCGCCACGACGGCGGGCCGCGGCCAGCACGGCGCGCATCGCGTCGGGCGGCACGGTCGCGCAGTCGCCGCGGTCCCAGCTCAGCAGGCGCAACGAGTGGAGCTCGGGAAGGGCCTCCTCCAGGGCGCGGCCGGCAACGCGGCCGCGGGAGTCGGCGAAGGCCGGCCAGCGCAGTCCGTCGGCCCGTTCGCCGCCCAGCAGGACGTCGAGTCCGCCGCCGAGCGGGTCGCCGTCGATGAGCATGGTGCGGCTGCCGCCGCGGGCGGCGGAGACGGCCAGGGCGCAGGCGAGGGTGCTGGCTCCGGCGCCGCCCCGGCCGCCGACGACGCCGACCGTCAGGGCCGGGCGGCCCACGCCCTCGACGGCGTCGGCGATGCGGTCGACCAGCCAGCTCTCGCCATCGGGCAGCACCGTCACATTGCGGGCACCGACGGCGACGGCCCGCTGCCAGATGCCGGGGTCGTCCTTGTCCTTGCCGACGAGCACCACCCCTTCCCGGTGGGCGGTCCCGGTCAGCCGGCCGGCGCAGTCGTCACCGATCAGGACCAGGGATGCCGCCTCCCAGCTCGTGCGCCGCACGGGGGCGCCGTGCGCCACCTCGGGCACGGCGTCGGCGGCCGCGCACAACCGCAGGAGATCGTCGAGCAGTGCCTCGTCCTCCGTGACGACCAGCGGACCGCCTTGCCCGCCTCCTGCGGAAGCGGGCCAATCGGACGTGTGGGATCCGGTCACGGTTCCTCCCCTCTCACTACGCGCTCTCGCATCCGCGAACGTCGCGGAACTCGCGGGGAATCACCGTGCAGTGAACTGGTAAATCGTGTGGATCTTGGTCAAAAACTGTGGACTACTCAACAGTTGTGAATATCCCGCTCACCTATACCGGTGACTTCCGGAGAGCAGCCTGTTGATTACGCTGCGTCACGTGTATGAAGGTGGGTGGAGCGGCGCAGAGCCGGCGCGCGGAGAGAGGGAGGGCCCGATGAGAGCGGAGAAAATGCCTCCGGACATGCGACGACCCCCGCCGGGGGGGAGAGCGGGGGTCGTCCCCACGGCCGACTCGGGGGGGGGAGGAGTCGGACCGGGTTAGACACGGTCGCGAACGATCCGTGACTTCCATGGTGTACCCGAGAGCCTTCTCAGGCAAACCCACACGCCTCAGCTTACGCCGAATGGAGGGCCCCTATGCTCGGCGGCGTGGAAAACCACTCCTTGCCCCGGACAGCCGCCTTCTTTGATCTGGACAAGACGGTCATTGCGAAGTCGAGCACGCTCACGTTCAGCAAGTCCTTCTACCAAGGCGGTCTGATCAACCGGCGCGCCGCGCTGCGTACCGCCTATACGCAGTTCGTCTTCGTGGTCGGTGGCGCCGACCACGAACAGATGGAACGCATGCGTCAGTACCTCTCCGAACTCTGCCGGGGCTGGAATGTTCAGCAGGTCCGGGAGATCGTCGCAGAGACGCTGCACGAGCTCATCGACCCGATCATTTATGACGAGGCCGCCTCGCTCATCGAGGAGCACCACACCGCCGGCCGGGACGTGGTGATCGTCAGCACTTCCGGTGCGGAGGTCGTCGAGCCGATCGGCGAACTGCTGGGCGCCGATCGCGTCGTCGCAACCCGCATGGTCGTCGAGGACGGCCGCTTCACCGGCGAGGTGGAGTACTACGCCTACGGGCCGACGAAGGCGGAGGCCATTCGTGAGCTCGCGGAGTCCGAGGGCTACGACTTGGCGCGCTGCTACGCCTACAGCGACTCGGCGACCGACCTGCCGATGCTGGAAGCCGTGGGCCACCCGTACGCCGTCAATCCGGATCGCGCCCTGCGCCGGGAGGCGACCGCGCGGGACTGGCCGATCCTCTCCTTCAGCCGCCCGGTGCGCCTGAAGCAGCGGCTGCCGTCGCTGTCGATGCCCTCGCGCCCGGCGCTGGTCGCGGCCGCCGCGGTCGGGGCCGCCGCCGCGACAGCCGGCCTCGTATGGCTCGCCGGACGCCGCCGCACCTCCACGACCGACTTGACCGGATTTGGCAGAAAAAGCAAAGAAAAGTGGCTTGGGCTTCCGCTTCCGCCGCGACAGTAGTAGAAAGGAATTGACGGCCCGCGAGACCAGGGACATCCGGGACATCCGGGAGGAAGCCCTTCACGCACCAGGCCCCACGGACCGCAGCATGAACATCGGGCACCCACGCGACGCCGACCCGTCGAATACGGGCCAGCCGCACCAGGTGACGGGCAAAGTACCCGACCTGATGGGCGACCATCGTGCACGCATGGTAACCCGGTGAACATGCCAGCGGCGGTACCAGAATTGGTACCGCCGCAACCCTGTGTTCGGGCCCTGCGGAGAGGGCCCGATCGCACGCCGGAGGGCCCTCAGGCAGCCCCTCGCTGCAGCGCCTCGCATACGGCGGTGCTCTCACGGACCCCCAGCTCGACCGCACGTCCGCAGTGCGCGATCCACGCCGCCACACCCTCCGGGGCCCCGGAGACATAACCCCGGAGCGCCTCCAGATAGGCGGTCCGCCCCAGCTCGGCATGGCCCACCTCGGCCGGGCAGATCGACTTCGGATCGAGGCCGCTGCCGATCAGGACGATCCGCTCGGCGGCCCGGGCGACCAACCCGTTGTACGCCGCGAACGGCCGCAGGGCGAGCAACTCGCCGTGCACCACCGCCGCCGTCACCAGCGCCGGCGCCGCGCTGCCCGCAAGGAGCAGGCCGGCGAGCCCGTCCAGCCGGCCCGACATTTCCTCGGCCGAGGGCAGTGGCAGGTCGATCAGCGGCTCGTCCACCGGTTCACCGGGCAGCCGTGGCCGCCCCACCGTCTCCTCGGGCCGGTCACGACCGACCGCCACCAGATGCAGCCTGGCCAGCACGCGCAGCGGCGACTGCCGCCACACGCTCAGCAGCTGCCCCGCCTCCGCGGTCAGCCGCAGCGCCGCCCCCACCGTGCGCGGCTCACCCTCGCCCCCGAAGTCGGAGCGCCGGCGCACCTCTTCGAGGGCCCAGTCGGCACCGGACAGCGCGGCCGAGCCACGCGCCCCGCGCAGGGCGGCCTCTGAGGTGATCTCGTTGCTGCGGCGGCGCATCACGCGGTGGCCGTACACCCGGTCCACCGCCTTGCGTACGGAGTCCACGGAGTCGGCCACGCCGGGGAGCGAGCCCAGGGCGGCGAGCGGATCGGCTGTCGTACTCATGAGCAAGACAGTACGCACTTCACGCTCACACCCCTCGAAGGAGTGGTCTTCTTCACTCACGATTTTCACTCAGCGCACCGTCGCACCTACGCTTGGTGAACATGAAGATCGCTTTCGTAGGGAAGGGCGGTAGCGGCAAGACCACGCTGTCTTCCTTGTTCATCCGCCATCTCGCCGCCGACCGCCTCCCCGTCATGGCCGTGGACGCGGACATCAACCAGCATCTGGGTGCGGCGCTCGGGCTCGACGAAGTGGAGACCGCCGCACTGCCCGCGATGGGCGCCCGGCTGCCCTTGATCAAGGAGTATCTGCGCGGCAGCAACCCGCGCATCACCTCCGCCGAGACGATGATCAAGACAACGCCGCCGGGCGAGGGCTCCCGCCTGCTCCGCGTCCGTGAGGACAATCCGGTGTACGAGGCGTGTGCCCGTACGGTGCCACTGGACGACGACGCCTCTGTCCAGCTGATGGTGACCGGCCCGTTCACCGACGCGGACCTGGGCGTGGCCTGCTACCACTCCAAGGTGGGAGCGGTCGAGCTGTGCCTGAACCATCTCGTGGACGGCCCCGGCGAATACGTCGTCGTCGACATGACGGCGGGCAGCGACTCGTTCGCCTCGGGGATGTTCACCCGCTTCGACATGACCTTCCTGATCGCGGAGCCCACCCGCAAGGGCGTCTCGGTGTACCGCCAGTACAAGGAGTACGCGCGGGACTTCGGCGTCTGCCTGAGGGTGGTCGGCAACAAGGTGCAGGGCCAGGACGACCTGGACTTCCTCCGCGACGAGGTCGGCGACGACCTGCTCACCACGGTCGGCCACTCCGACTGGGTGCGCGCCATGGAGAAGGGGCGCCCACCGCGCTTCGAACTGCTGGAAGAGGTCAACCGGCAGGCTCTGCGCACCCTGCGCGCGGCGGCGGACGACACGTACGAGCGGCGGGACTGGCGGCGCTACACGCGACAGATGGTGCACTTCCATCTGAAGAACGCGGAGAGTTGGGGCAACGAGCGGACCGGGGCCGACCTGGCGGCCCAGGTCGACCCCGCCTTCGTGCTGGACGAGCAGCTGATCGCTAGTCCGCAGCCCGCCTGACCCAGGCACCTGCCTTGATCACGACCGCGGCACGGTTCCGGTGCGCGGGCACGCCCTTGCCGTCCGCGGGCAGGGGCTCGCCCCCTTCGCCCCTGTTCCTGGCCTTGGCCGCGTCACCCCGGCGTCCGGACTTGTTCTCGTCGTCCTTGTGGCCGGGCTTGTCCTCGTCGTCGTGGTGTCTCGGCCTGTCCTCGTCGTCGTGGTGCCTGGGCCGGTCCTGGTCCTCGTGGCGGCGGGAGCGGTCCTCGTCGTCCTTGCGCCGAGACGTGTCCTCGTCCTCCTGGCCGCGGTCGTCGGGGCTCTTGGACGCGGCGGGAGCGGGGTAGAAGTGGTCCCATCCGTGTTTGGGCTTCTCGCCGACGTCCAGCGTGCGGAACTTCGCGAGCACCTTGGGGTCCTGCGCGTCCAGCCAGTCGGCGAGCTGCTTGAAGGAGACGCAGCGCACTTCCTTCTTCCCGCAGATCGTCTTGATGGCTCGTTCGACGGCGTGCATGTACGTGCCACCGTTCCAGGACTCGAAGTGGTTGCCGATGAAGAACGGAGCACGGTTGCCGCGGTAGGCGCGTTTGAAGCCGGCCATCACGCCGTCGTACATCTGCTCCCCCCACTCCTCCCGTTCGCCGGAGTCGCCGCCGTCGGTGGTCCCCGACTGGTTCGCGAGGAAGTTGTAGTCCATGGAGAGCGTTTCGAAGCCCCGGCCGGGTACCGGGATGTCCTGGAGCGGGAAGTCCCAGAGCCCGCGGAGCTTGCGCGGCCAGACCTGCCGGCCGCCGGAGGAGCTGGCGTCGTAGCGGAAGCCCATGCTCTTCGCGGCGCGGACCAGGTTGTGCTGGCCCTCCAGGCAGGGGGCCCGGCCGCCGACGAGCTCCTTGCTGTAGTCGAAGGGGAGGGGCTGCTCCTTCTTGAGGCCCGTGTTCGTCTTCCAGTGCTTGACGAAGGACTCGGCCTGGCGGATCTCGCTCATCCACTCCTCGGGCGACCAGGTGCCGACACCCCGGTCGGGTCCGCAGAAGTGCCCGTTGAAGTGGGTGCCGATCTCATGGCCGTCCAGCCAGGCGCCACGCAGTTGGGCGACGGTGTCCCTGACGCCCTTGACGTCGTTGAAGCCGATGTCCGAAGCGCCGTCCGAGTGCTTCGGCGGTTCGTAGATCTCCCGCTTCTCCTCCGGGAGCATGTACACGCCACTGAGGAAGAAGGTCATCGTCGCGCCGTACTTCTTGCCGACGGACCGGAAGTGGGAGAAAAGCCTTTGCCCGTCCTCGCCCGCGCCGTCCCAGGAGAACACGACGAACTGCGGGGGTCTTTCGCCGGGCTTCAGCCTGCGGGGGCGCGGCTGCTTGGGTTGGGGGCCGGTCTCCGAGGTGGAACCGTCGCCGATGAGCCGGACCGGGCGCTCGACGTTGTTCGGGGCGCCGGCTCCCCGGTCGGGGCCGCCGTCCGGCCCCTCGGAACAGCCGGACGCCCCCGTCGCCAGCGCCAACGTCGCCAGTCCGCCCAGGACGGCCCTCCATCCAGCAGCCATCAGTCCACCTCGTCCCTCGACTCGCGGGGGCGAGCCGGTGGTCATGCGGTCGTTGAGCGTCAACGTCGCACGACACGGAAGACGATTGAGGGCTGACAAGCCGATAAAAGTATCTATTCACCCGATCGACGGAAGTGGGCGGTGCGCGCACCGAAAGCCCTTCCCCGTCGACTTTACTCTCCATTACGATTCATTTACTCAGAGTTGATGAACGTCTTCTGGCAGCGCCGTGCTGCCCTCCGCAGCCGCTCCCGCCGCTGCGCGCCGTGACCCCGGCCGCGCGCCTTCCACGCGACCGCGCCACCCCGACGACGAGACGGGAACGACCATGCATGCTCAGCCCGCACGAGCGTCAGCCCCACCCACGGGCCCGGCCCGGCCCCCCTGGCCTCCGGGGCACACCCGCCCCGCATGGCGTCAGGAGCTGGCGCTCGCCGTGGTGATCTTCCTGATCGCCGCCCCCCTCACCCTGGGCAGCGCGCTCGCAGCCGGTGCCCCGGCCCGGACGGGGCTGATCGCGGCGGCCACGGGAGCCTTCGCCTCCTGGATGCTCGGCGTCTCCTCAGCGCTGAGCGGCGCTGTTGCCGCGGGTCTCGTCCTGATGACCGCGGAGTCCGTGCAGCGCTACGGCTGGCGGATCACCTGCGCGGCCATCGCTCTGGTGGTGCTGGGGCAGCTCGCCGTGGGCATCCACCGCGTGGCCCGCGGCATCCTGGCGATTCCCGCCGTGGTCCGGCACGGGATCGCCACCGGTGTCGGCGTCACCATCGCGCTCGGGCAGTTGCCCTTGGCCCTGGGCGGCGGTCCGCACCCTTCCCTGCCGGAGAATCTGGCGGCCCTCCCCTGGACCGTCGCACACGCTCCCCCGGCTGCGCCGGTGGCGCTGACCGTCGTCGCGGCCGCGTCGATCGCCTGGCCGCGGCTGCCCGGGCCGGCCGGGCGATGGGCCCGCAAGGCGCCGGCGGCACCGGCCGCTGTCCTCCTCGCCACGGCCGCCGCCCTGGTTCTGACGGGGCGTGGGCTGCCGGAGACGGGCGGCGGGTTGTCGATGCTGCCCGGGCTCCCCGAAGGGCCGGTGCTCGGCGTCTTCGCGGCCGTCCTGACCATCGCCCTCGTCGTCGGCGCCCAAGCACTGCTGACGGCCATGGGCATCGAGCGCCTGCGTATCGAGCGGCGCCGCGCGGACGGCGCCGGCGACGGAGGGCGCAATGCCGGGGCCGGGCGGCGATCCGCCCCTCGTCCGGAGCCGACCGAAGAGGAGGGACGGCGTCAGGCGGCCTGCTCGCTGGCGGAACTGCTCGACGGCTTGCGGACGGCCGCCGGCCGCAGGGCCGGCCAGGCGCTGCTGGGTGCGGGCCTGGCCGGCGCGGGGCTCGTCGCCACAGGGCTGGAGCTGACCCCTGCCACGGTCCTGCCCGCAGTCCTGCCCATGGTCCTCGCGGCATGGGCGGTCGTGTCCGGCCTGCGGATGGCATTCGAGGGGCTTCGAAAGGAGCATCCCGCGCACCGGCACCGCGAGTTCCCCCTGTATGTGGCAGTGGCCGGTGTCGTCGCGCTCGTCGGCGCGCTGGAGGGGGCGGCTCTGGCGGTGGTTGCCGCCGCCGTGCTGGCGATGGCACGGAACTGGCCTGCGATGTGGTCCCGTTCCGAGTGGCGGGCGCGGGCCGGGGCGGCGGCCGGCCGGCCCGACGGCTGCCGGCCGTGGACGCCATGGCGCAACCACCAGTGCGCCGCCCCTGCCGCCGCGTCGGGTGCGGCGGCCGGCCCGTCCGGCGGGCGGCAACTCATCGGCGGTGTCAGCGCCTTCCAGCGCCACACCGCGCCCCTGGTCCGTGACGAGCTGGCGCGTCTGGCCCGCGAGGGGCAGCGCCCCAGCCAGCTGTTCCTGACCTGTGCCGACTCCCGCCTGGTGACGAGCATGATCACGGCCAGCGGCCCCGGCGACCTGTTCACGGTGCGCAACGTCGGCAATCTGATGCCGCCGCCCGGCGCCGGCGACGCGTGCGACTCGGTGGGGGCGGCCGTGGAGTACGCCGTCGAGGTGCTGAAGGTCGGCAGCATCACCGTGTGCGGGCATTCCGGCTGCGGGGCGATGCAGGCGCTGCTCGACTCGGCGGACGCCGAGGGCAGGACGGGCCCGGGCAACGACGACGAGACGCCGCTCGCCCGGTGGCTGCGGCACGGCCGGCCGAGCCTGGCCCGCATGCGGCGCATCGGGTCGCTGGGGCGGGGAGAGGTGGCGCTGGCCGAGCGGCCCGTGGCGGACGACGTCGAGCGACTGGCGCTCGTCAATGTGATGCAGCAGCTCGACAACCTCATGGCGCATGCGTGTGTCGCCCGCCGGGTGGCCGAGGGGACGCTGCATCTGCAGGGGATGTACTTCCACGTGGGCGAGGCCCAGGCCTATGTTCTGGATCGGCGCTCGCGCACGTTCTCGGCCGTCCGCCCCGAGCTCCTCGACGCGGTAGGACCAGCGGTGTGACCGGAGGTGGACCAGCGGTGTGACCAGCGGCGGGCCCGGCGGCCGGCGCGGGAAGGCCGTCGCCGGACCCGTGGCGGCATCCGGGAGGCCGCTGGGCCCCGGACAGGTATAGACCAGTTTTCCCCGACACCCCTTGTCAGGGTGTGCCCCGGGCTGATGAGCTATGGCCCGGGAGGCAACGGACCCCCTGGGAAAGGGAGATGTCGTGAGCAACGAAAGCCTGGCCAACCTCTTGAAGGAGGAGCGCCGCTTCGCACCGCCGGCCGGCCTGGCCGCCGAGGCCAATGTGACCGCCGAGGCGTACGAGCGGGCGAAGGCCGACCGGCTGGGCTTCTGGGCGGAGCAGGCTCGCCGGCTGAGCTGGGAGACGGAGCCGACCCAGACCCTGGACTGGTCGAACCCGCCGTTCGCCAAGTGGTTCGCCGACGGGCGGCTCAATGTGGCGTACAACTGCGTCGACCGCCACGTGGAGAACGGTCTCGGTGACCGTGTCGCCCTGCACTTCGAGGGCGAGCCGGGCGACACCCGCGCGATCACCTATGCCGAACTGCAGCGCGAGGTCTCCAAGGCCGCGAACGCGCTGACCGAGCTCGGCGTCAAGGCGGGCGACCGCGTGGCGATCTATCTGCCGATGATCCCCGAGGCGGTCGTCTCGATGCTGGCCTGCGCCCGGATCGGCGCTCCGCACTCGCTGGTGTTCGGCGGCTTCTCCGCCGACGCCCTGGCCACCCGGATCAACGACGCCGACGCCCGCGTCGTCATCACCGCCGACGGCGGCTACCGGCGCGGCAAGCCCTCCGCCCTCAAGCCCGCCGTCGACGAGGCGCTCACCCGGCCCGGCACGGAGAACGTCCGCAGCGTGCTGGTCGTCCGCCGCACCGGCCAGGAGGGCATCGGCTGGACCGAGGGCCGCGACGTGTGGTGGCACGACCTGGTCGAGCGCCAGTCGGACCAGCACACCCCGCAGGCGTTCGACGCCGAGCACCCGCTGTTCATCCTGTACACCTCGGGCACCACGGGTAAGCCCAAGGGGATCCTGCACACCACCGGCGGCTACCTCACCCAGATCTCGTACACGCACCACGCGGTGTTCGACCTCAAGCCGGAGTCGGACGTCTTCTGGTGCACGGCCGACGTCGGCTGGGTGACGGGCCACTCGTACATCGTCTACGGGCCGCTGAGCAATGGTGCGACCGAGGTGCTCTACGAGGGCACCCCGGACAGCCCGCACCAGGGCCGCTGGTGGGAGATCGTCCAGAAGTACGGCGTCACGATCCTCTACACCGCGCCGACCGCCATCCGGGCCTGCATGAAGTGGGGCGACGACATCCCCGCCAAGTTCGACCTGTCGAGCCTGCGCGTCCTGGGATCGGTCGGCGAGCCGATCAACCCCGAGGCCTGGGTCTGGTACCGCAAGCACATCGGCGCGGACGCCACCCCGGTGGTCGACACGTGGTGGCAGACCGAGACCGGCGGCATCATGATCAGCCCGCTGCCCGGTGTCACCGAGACCAAGCCCGGCTCGGCGCAGGTGCCGCTGCCCGGTATCGCCGCGACCGTCGTGGACGACCACGGCGCGGAGGTGCCCAACGGCTCCGGCGGCTACCTCGTGCTCACCGAGCCGTGGCCGGCCATGCTGCGCACCATCTGGGGCGACGACCAGCGGTACCTCGACACGTACTGGTCCCGGTTCGAGGGCCGCTACTTCGCGGGCGACGGCGCCAAGAAGGACGAGGACGGCGACATCTGGCTGCTGGGCCGGGTGGACGACGTGATGCTGGTCTCCGGCCACAACATCTCCACCACCGAGGTCGAGTCCGCGCTGGTCTCGCACCCCAAGGTGGCCGAGGCGGCGGTCGTCGGCGCGACCGACCCGCAGACCACACAGGCCATCTGTGCGTTCGTCATCCTGCGGGGCGGCGTCGACGCCGAGGACGAGGGTCTGGTCGAGGAGCTGCGGGCCCACGTCGCCAAGCAGCTCGGCCCGATCGCCAAGCCCAAGCGGATCATGCCGGTGGCCGAGCTGCCCAAGACCCGCTCCGGCAAGATCATGCGCCGGCTGCTGCGCGACGTGGCGGAGAACCGTACGCTCGGCGACGTCACCACCCTGACGGACTCCTCGGTCATGGACCTCATCAAGGCCAACCTCCCCGCCGCCCCGGGCGGCGAGGACTGAGCGAGGACCGGCTGACAGAGAGCACGAGACGGTGAAAGGCACCCGGCGGCTCGCCGGGTGCCTTTCACTCGTTCCGGCTAAGGTAAGTACTGGTCGCGTAAAAATGGCGACAATAATCAGGGGCGCGCCGGGAAGTCTGGTCGGCAAACAACGCACGCATACCGCGTGCCAGCCGTCGACCCCAGGAGGTCCACCACCGTGGCCGCGCCCCAGAACCGCCGTTCCGTCTTCCTCGGCAGACTTCCGCTGCCCGAGCGGAACTACCTCGCGGACGCGCTGCGGACCGAGACCGTGGGCGGCGTACTGCTGCTGGTCGCCGCCGTCGCCGCGGCCATCTGGGCGAACACCCCCCTGCGCGAGAGCTACCGGACTGTCCGCGACTTCCACCTCGGGCCGGCTTCCCTGGGGCTCGACCTCTCCGTCCAGCACTGGGCGGCCGACGGCCTGCTGGCCGTCTTCTTCTTCGTCGCCGGCATCGAGCTCAAACGCGAGCTGGTCGCGGGCGAGCTGCGCGAGCCCAAGGCGGCCCTGCTCCCCGTGGCGGCAGCGGTGTGCGGCATGGCGACACCCGCTCTGGTGTACTTCACGGTGGCCTCCACCGGCGGCGGGTCGCTGAGCGGCTGGGCGGTGCCCACCGCCACGGACATCGCCTTCGCGCTCGCCGTGCTCGCCGTCATCGGCACCTCGCTGCCGTCCGCCCTGCGCGCCTTCCTGCTGACCCTGGCCGTGGTCGACGACCTGTTCGCGATCCTGATCATCGCCGTCTTCTTCACCTCGAAGCTCGACTTCGCCGCCCTCGGATTCGCCGTGCTCGGTCTGGCGGTCTTCTGGCTGCTGCTGCGCAAGGGCGTGCGCGGCTGGTACGTGTACGTGCCCCTGGCGGTGGTGAACTGGGCGCTGATGTACAACAGCGGCGTCCACGCGACGATCGCGGGCGTGGCCATGGGCCTGATGCTGCGCTGCACCCGGCACGAGGACGAGAAGTACTCGCCCGGCGAGCACATCGAGCACCTCGTGCGCCCGCTGTCGGCGGGGCTGGCCGTACCGCTGTTCGCGCTCTTCTCGGCAGGTGTGGCGATCTCCGGGGGCGCGCTGTCGGACGTCTTCCGTCGGCCGGAGACGCTCGGCGTGGTGCTCGGCCTGGTCGTCGGCAAGGCGGTCGGCGTCTTCGGCGGCACCTGGCTCACCGCCCGCTTCACCCGCGCCGAGCTCAACCCCGATCTGAAGTGGCCGGACGTGCTGGCCGTGGCCACGCTGGCCGGCATCGGCTTCACCGTCTCGCTGCTGATCGGCGAGCTGGCCTTCGCCGACGACCCGGTGCTCGCGGACGAGATCAAGGCGGCCGTGCTGCTCGGCTCGCTCATGGCCGCCGTGCTCGCGAGCATTCTCCTCAAGCTGCGGGACAACAAGTACAAGAAGCTGTGGGCCGAAGAGGAGCGCGACGACGACCTCGACGGCATCCCCGACATCTACGAACAGGACAACCCGGCCTACCACCTGCGCATGGCCGCGATCCACGAGGCCAAGGCCGCCGAGCACCGCCGGCTGGCGGAAGTCGCCGCCGGACGCACCACCCGGGACGACGGTCCGGCATGATCTGAGAGGCTTGACCACGCCGCGGACCACGGGACGCAGAGACGATGACGCAGAGCACGACGACGATGAGGGAGCAGCCGATGAGCGCAGCCGACGAGGGTGCCAACCGCAGCCTCGGCCAGCTGGTGGCCACCGCCACCACTGAGCTGTCCGCGCTGGTGCACGACGAGATCGCACTGGCCAAGGCCGAGCTCCGGCAGGACGCGCGGCGGCTGGGCATCGGCGGCGGCGCGATCGCCGCGGCGGGCACGCTGGCGCTGTTCTCGCTGCCTGTGCTGAGCTTCGCGGCGGCGTACGGCATCCACAACCTCGGCATGGGCCTCGCCTGGTCGTTCCTGATCGTCGGCGGCGCGTACCTCGTGGTCGCGGCGGTGCTGGGGCTGCTGGCGGTGGCCAAGTTCAAGAAGATCAAGAAGCCGGAGAAGAGCATCGCCTCGGCCAAGGAGACGGCCGCCGTGCTGGGCACCGTCAAGCCGCACCCGCGTTCCGCCGGTGAGTCCGTCCGGACGGACAGCCAGGTGGACGTATCTGTGACACGCTCGTCCGTATGACGGTGCCCGATACCTCCGCTGCGCCCGAGTTCCCCGGCCCCGGCATGCCCATGACGCCGCCGCCCGGGGCCTCTCCTTCCGCGGTAGTCCGCTGCGAGGGCCCGTGGACGCACCGCGACGTCGCGGCGAACGGTGCGCGGTTCCACATCGCCGAGATGGGCGAGGGACCGCTGGTACTGCTGCTGCACGGCTTTCCGCAGTTCTGGTGGACGTGGCGGCATCAGCTGCCGGCGCTGGCCGAGGCGGGGTTCCGGGCCGTGGCCATGGACCTGCGCGGAGTGGGCGGCAGCGACCGCACGCCGCGGGGTTACGACCCCGCCAACCTCGCCCTGGACATCACCGGGGTCGTGCGTTCCCTCGGCGAGCCGGACGCCGCGCTGGTCGGCCACGACCTGGGTGGATATCTGGCCTGGACGGCCGCCGTCATGCGGCCGAAGCTGGTGCGCCGGCTGGCGGTGTCCTCGATGCCGCACCCGCGCCGCTGGCGGTCGGCGATGCTCACCGATCCCAAGCAGAGCGCGGCCGGCTCGTACGTCTGGGGATTCCAGCGGCCCTGGCTGCCCGAGCGCCGGCTCGTCGCGGACGACGCGGCGCTGGTGGGACGGCTGGTGCGGGAGTGGTCCGGGCCCCGGCTGCCGGACGACGAGGCGGTGGAGACCTACCGCCGGGCGATGTCGATCCCCTCGACGGCGCACTGTTCCGTGGAGCCGTACCGCTGGATGGTGCGGTCGATGGCGCGCCCGGACGGCATCCAGTTCAACCGCCGGATGAAGCGCCCGGTGCGGGTGCCGACGCTGCATCTGCACGGCTCGCTCGATCCGGTGATGCGGACGCGCAGCGCCGCGGGCTCCGGCGAGTACGTGGAGGCCCCCTACCGCTGGCGGCTCTTCGACGGCCTGGGGCACTTCCCGCACGAAGAGGATCCGGTGGCCTTCTCGAACGAGCTGATCAGCTGGCTCAAGGACCCGGAACCGGACCGCTGAGCGAGACATGAACGCCCGCACCTCGAACAGCCAATTGCCCCGCGCATAGGCCAATTGACGGACCCATGGGCGATTACCGACCTTTGGGCACGGGCAGAGCTCTGGGTATGGGCTGGACGCACGATTACCGTGACGTGACTCAGGAGCGCGGCGCCGAAGGCGATGCCGCGCTCGCTGTGACCGAGGGATCCGAGAGGGCCGCCTGGGGAGAGCACCGGCCGGAGGCCGGGCACGATCCCCGGATCGGCATTCCCCGGATCATCCGCCGCCGCGCCCGCTGGGTGTCGGCGCGGCTGCGCCATCCCCGCGGCCGCTAGCCGCCTCCCCGGCCGGGGCCGGGGCCCCGTTACGGACCGCCTCCCCGGTCCGGGTCAGAGCGCGCAGCCCTGGGTGTCCGCGCGGCCCGTGACCGTCCGGCCGTTGACGGCGTCCTCCCGCACCTCGTCGGCGGTGAGCGCGTAGCCGGTGTCGGCGTCGTCGAGGGACTTGGCGAAGACCACGCCGTAGACCTCGCCGTCCGGTGTGAGCAGCGGACCGCCGGAGTTGCCCTGGCGCACGGTCGCGTACAGCGAGTAGACGTCGCGGCGGACGTTGCCCCGGTGGTAGATGTCGGGGCCGTTGGCCCGTACCCGGCTGCGGATCCGCGCGGCGCGCACGTCGTAGGAGCCGTTCTCCGGGAAGCCGGCGACGATGGCGCTCTTGCCGCTCTCCGCGTCGTTCTCGGCGAAGTGGAGCACGGGCGCATTGAGCGAGGGCACGTCGAGGACGGCGATGTCGCGCTTCCAGTCGTAGATCACGACCTTGGCGTCGTGGAGCCGGCCCTGGCCACCGACCTGCACGGTCGGTTCGTCCACGCCGCCGACGACATGCGCGTTGGTCATCACGCGGTGCGGGGCGAAGACGAAGCCGCTGCCCTCCAGGACCTTGCCGCAGCCGGGCGCGTTGCCGACGACCTTGACGATGCTGCGCTGGGCCACGGTGGCGACCGGGCTGCCGGCCAGCTGGGGGTCGGGCGCGGGCACCGACGTGATCGGTTCGGTGGAGAACGGGGCGAAGACCTGGGGGAAGCCGTTCTGCGCGAGGACGGTGCTGAAGTCGGCGAACCAGGTGTTGGCCTCGGGCGGCACGACCCGGGCCACCCCGAGCAGCACCTTGGAGCTGCGGACCTCCTTGCCCAGCGTCGGCAGTGACGTGCCCGCGAGGGCGGAGCCGATCAGCCAGGCGACCAGCAGCATCGCCACCACGTTGACGAGCGCGCCGCCCGTCGCGTCCAGGGCGCGGGCCGGGGACCAGGTGATGTGGCGGCGGAGCCGGTTGCCGAGGTGGGTGGTCGCGGCCTGGCCCACCGAGGCGCAGAGGATGACGATCGCGACGGCCACCACGGCCGCGACCGAGCCCGGCCGGGCGTCGTCCGTGGCGCTGTCCCAGATCACGGGCAGGGCGTAGACGGCCGCGAGGCCACCGCCGAGGAATCCGACCACCGAGAGCACGCCGACGACGAACCCCTGGCGGTAGCCGATGATCGCGAACCACACGGCGGCGACCAGCAGCACGATGTCCAGCACGTTCACCGAAAGATGCCTCGCATTGCAGTTGGCGGCGCGGTTGTCGCCGTCGCCGGCTCCGGGTGGTCGGATGGCCCACCGGCCACCGTCTCATGCCGGTCAGGCACGCCAGTCCAGCGGGACCTGCCGCTCTCGGTCCCAGGGCCGCTCCCAGCCCGCGTAGTGCAGCACGCGGTCGATCACCCCGGCGGTGAATCCCCACACCAGCGCGGACCCGACGGTGAAGGCGGGACCGCGGTGGCCGCTCGGGTGGACGGCCGTGGCCCGGTTCGAGGGGTCCGTGAGCTCGCTGACCGGGACGGTGAAGACCCGGGCGGTCTCGCGCTCGTCCACCGGCGCGACCCGACTGGGCCGCCGCCACCATCCCAGCACGGGGGTGACGACGAACCGGCTCACCGGGATGTAGAGCTTGGGCAGCACGCCGAAGACCTGGACGCCGGACGGGTCGAGCCCGGTCTCCTCCTCTGCCTCCCGCAGCGCGGCCCGCACCGGGCCGCTGCCCTCCGGATCGCCGTCCTCGGGATCCAGCGCGCCGCCGGGGAAGGACGGCTGTCCGGCGTGGGAGCGGAGCGTGCCCGCCCGCTCCAGGAGCAGCAGCTCGGGGCCGCGCTCGCCCTCGCCGAAGAGGATGAGCACGGCGGACTGACGCCCCCCGGACTCGGGCGGCAGGAAGCGGCTGAGCTGGTGCGGCTCCAGGGCCCCCGGCAGCCGGGCGACGGGCCCGAGCCACTCGGGCAGCCCCTCCGTGCTGACCAGGGCCTCGTCCTCGTGGTGGGAGGCGCGGTGGGTGGCGCGGTACGAGGCGTCGTGCGCGCCGTAGGTGCTCGTCATACGGGTTCCCTCGCGGTCGGTGCGTGCGCCGTGTTCCTTCCCGCGCTCCGGGCCTCCGGGCGGCGGTGTGTACGGCGCGGACACCGTCACTCCGCTCCCAGCGGGGGCGCGGGCGGGCCCGGGAAGTCCGGCGGCGGCTTGAGCCGCTGGCCGGGCATGCCACCCATCTCGTACTTGAGCAGCTTCTTCGCCTTCTCCGGGTCCGTCTCGCCCTCGCCGTACGAGGGGCAGAGCGGGGCGATGGGGCAGGCACCGCAGGCCGGCTTGCGGGAGTGGCAGATGCGGCGGCCGTGGAATATGACCCGGTGCGAGAGCATCGTCCACTCGCTCTTGGGGAAGAGGCCGCAGATGTCGGCCTCGATCTTCTCCGGGTCCTCCTGGTCGGTCCACTTCCAGCGCCGGACAAGCCGGGCGAAATGGGTGTCCACGGTGATTCCCGGCACGCCGAACGCGTTACCGAGGACCACGTTGGCCGTCTTCCGGCCGACGCCGGGCAGCGTGACCAGGTCCTCCAGCCGGCCCGGCACCTCGCCACCGAAGCGATCACGGAGGGCGGCGGACAGGCCGATCAGCGATTTGGCCTTGGCCCGGAAGAACCCGGTCGGCCGGATCACCTGCTCCAGGGCCTCGGGGTCGGCGGCCGCCATGTCCTCGGGCGTCGGGTAGACGGCGAACAGCGCCGGGGTCGTCTGGTTGACCCGCAGGTCCGTGGTCTGCGCGGAGAGGACCGTGGCGACCAGGAGCTGGAAGGGGTTCTCGAAGTCGAGCTCGGGGTGGGCGTACGAGTAGACCTCGGCGAGCTCGCGGTTGATCCGCCGGGCACGGCGGACAAGCGCGGTGCGCGATTCCCCGGCGGCGGCGGAGGCGACGGCCGCGGAGGCCGCCGTCGTCTTCGCGGCGGTCTTCTTCGCGGCGGTCTTCTTTCCGGCGGGGGTCTTCTTCGCGGCAGCCGCCTTGCCGGTCGGGGCCGCCTTCTTCGCAGCCGCCTTCTTCGCGGTTGCCTTCTTCCCGGCGGCGCGTTTGTCCTCGCTCGCGGCATTTGCCGACCCCGTGGCAGCGCGTTCGCCCACAGCGGAATTACTGGCCGAGGTCACCCTCCCGGCCCCCTTGCCCTGTGCTCTCACCGGCGTATTGGACACCCGGCCAGACTAAGGCCCAGCACCGACATCCGTGCCGAGCGCAGGAAAACCACAGCCCAATCGGACCCCTGCCGTAGGGGTTCCGTCGGCGATGCGCCACACTTGTGTTTGATCACACAGTTTTACCGACGGGCATCATGGAGACCACGGTCCCCTGTGCATGTCGACAAGGAGAGAACTCGTGGACGACGTTCTGCGGCGCGCCCCGCTGTTCGCGGCGCTCGATGATGAGCAGGCCGCTGAGCTGCGCGCCTCCATGGGCGAGGTCACCCTCGCGAGGGGCGACGCCCTGTTCCACGAAGGAGACCCGGGCGACCGCCTCTACGTGGTGACCGAGGGCAAGGTGAAGCTCCACCGCACCTCCCCCGACGGCCGCGAGAACATGCTGGCGGTCCTCGGCCCCGGCGAGCTCATCGGCGAGCTGTCCCTCTTCGACCCGGGACCGCGCACCGCCACCGCCACCGCGCTGACCGAGGTCAAGCTCCTCGGCCTGGGCCACGGCGACCTCCAGCCCTGGCTCAACGCCCGCCCCGAGGTGGCCACCGCCCTGCTGCGCGCCGTCGCCCGACGGCTGCGCCGCACCAACGACTCGATGTCGGACCTCGTCTTCTCCGACGTCCCCGGCCGTGTCGCCAAGGCCCTGCTCGATCTGTCCCGCCGCTTCGGCGTGCAGTCCGAAGAGGGCATCCATGTCGTGCACGACCTCACGCAGGAGGAGCTCGCCCAGCTCGTCGGCGCCTCCCGCGAGACGGTCAACAAGGCGCTCGCCGACTTCGCCGGCCGCGGCTGGCTCCGGCTGGAGGCCCGCGCGGTGATCCTGCTGGACGTCGAGCGCCTCGCCAAGCGCTCGCGCTGACGAACAGCACTCCACCGGCCCGCACCGACGGCGACGGACAACGCGACGAAAGCCCCCGCCGGGGACACCGGCGGGGGCTTCTCGTGCTCGGTCGCACCTCCTGCGGAGCCGGAGGGAGCCGGACGGCCGCTCAGCGCGCGAACGCGCCGTAGACGGCCGTCAGCAGCCCCGCCAGTCCCGTGAGCGCCGCCAGGGACGGCAGAGGCCAGCGGGCGCGCTCCAGGGCGTCGAGCCGGACTTCGTGGTCCGCCAGCTGCCGGTCGCTCTGGTCGCTGCGCTGCACCAGGAGCGCCAGCGCCCCGTCGACCCGGGCGAACCCGGCTTCCACGGTGCCGCGCAGCCGTTCCAGCTCCAGGGCGACGGCCGCCGCGTCGGACGGCGAGGACGGAGGCTGCGTCATGGGCGGCCCCGGTCCCCGTCGGCGTTCTCCCGGCCGAGGAGGCTCAACAGCTCCCCGTCCCCGCCGGGCGCGGTGCCGGTGCGCAGCCACCGGGGCAGCAGGCCCTGCACGCCCGGCAGCGCCATGACACGCGTCAGCGCGCCGGCGATCGCGAGCGCGGCCGCCACCCAGGGCAGGGCCGCCGGGATGCCGGACGCCTCGACGACGGCGGGCAGGACGGCGGCCAGGGCGACGGCGGTCTGCAGAATCGTGCGGATGGTCCGTCTGGTGGGGTCGGACACAGCTGAATCCTTTCTGCGGTCGTGCACCACTCCGCGGTCGCGGGCGGCCTCAGGACGAGCGGGGCACGCGCAGCCGGTCCCAGCTGACCCGCCCGGGGATGCCGTCCGCGTCCGCGCCGGAGAAGCCGAGCTCGCGCTGCCAGGCGGCGTACGACTCGCGGTCGGCGTCCGTCCACTCCGGGCCCGGCCCGACCTCGTAGCGTCCGCAGCCCTCCTCCACCAGCCGTCGTCCCATGGCGGTGATGACCGGGCTGTCCTGGCCGTCGGTGAAGAATCCGGCACCGGGGAACGGCTCGTACGGTCCGGCGGGTGACGCAGGCGCGGCGGGGCCCGTCCGGCCGGCGAGCCGCCGGGCGATCCGGTCGCGCATCCCGCCCATGGAGAACGACGGGTCGATCTTGCGGCTCGTCCACTCCTTGTGGCCGATCACGCTCGCCGCCGTCCAGCCGTGTGCCCGGCAGACGGCCGCGGCGACGCGCTCGACGGCGTCCAGCTGGGCGTCCGGGTAAGGGTCGTCGCCGTCGCCGAGGTTCTCGATCTCGAAACCGTAGAAGTGGACGTTGCCGTCGACGGCGTCCGGGCCGGGGCTGCCGGGCGTCGAGTCCTCCGCGCAGACGGCGCGATAGGTCGCCATGGAGCCGCGCCCGGCGTGGTTCGTGCGCCCGTAGCCGACCAGGTGCACCGTGCCGTCCTTGGCCAGCACGCCGATGCACAGCGGGCCGGGCAGCTCTTCGTCGCCGTCGTAGCAGAGCTCGACGCTGTCCGTGCCGGCCGTGTGGTGCAGCATCACGCCGTTGACCGGGCCCCAGGGGCCCTTGCTGTTGCGGTTGTGGGTGCGCCAGCCGTCGTGCTCGACGACGCGGACGCCCTCGGCGCGCAGTGCGGCGAGGAAGCCGTCCGCGGTGAGGGGTATGGCCATGAGGAACCTCCGTGGGACGTGCGGGTATGACAGGGCCCCGTTCTGCCGGACGGCGGAACGGGGCCGGGCGGATGCGACTGCGGGACCGGTCAGCCGGTGGGCGGGTCCTCCGGGTTCGGCACGGCGGGGTCCGGCACTCCCGGGTCCGGCTGCGGGTCCTGCGGCGCGGGCTGCGGGTCCTGCGGCGCGGGCTGCGGGTCCTGCGGCGCGGGCTGCGGGTCCTGCGGCGCGGGCTGCGGCAGCGGCTCCTCGGGCGGTACGGGCAGCAGCGGTTCCGCCGGTCTGGGCAGCACGGGCGGCCAGCCGGGCGGGAGGTCGCCGTCGGGCAGGGGGATGTCGGCCATGCCGGTCAGCTGTGTCATGGGGGTCGCTCCGATCACGACTGTCGGGTCCAGGCCGCGACCACGGTGGCGCGGATCGAGCCCGTGCCGGCGGTCCTCTTGGCGGAGAGCGAGATGTCCAGCTGGTCCATGTGGCCGCCCGGCAGGGCGAACGGCCCGAGGGTCGTCCAGCCCACCCCGAAGCCGATGTTCTCCGCGCTGCCCACCGGGTCGGAGCCGATGAACAGCTGGACGGCGCCCTTGGTGTCGCTGTTGTCCGTGGAGGCGCGCACCAGCAGCGTGATCTTGGGCTGCTGGCGGTAGATCCGGCCGTGCCACAGGGCCTGGAAGGACGAGGAGTTGGTCCGGGGCCACTGCTCCCAGCCGCCCTCGAAGGCGGGCCACATCGGGACGGGCAGATAGGGCCGGGCCAGGCCGCCGGTGTCGATGTCGTCCGCGACGATCTCCGCACCGTAGGGGTCGTAGATCCGGAAGGGTTGCTCCTTCTTGTCGTCGGTGCCGTTGCGCAGCGTCACGGCCGCCTTTCCGGAGCGACGGCTGATGGCGAAGCCGTACTCGGGCGGCTGGGTGCCCGGCCAGAAGCCGACGCCGAGGATCTGGTGTCCGCCGGGTTCGCGGACGTCCAGGGTGCCCCCGTCGCCGATCCGTACCGGGCCGCCGAGGACCTCGTTCTGGGCGGGCCGGGTGTTCGCGCTGCCCATCAGGGCCCGCACCTGGCGCTCCAGTTCACGGATGCGGTCGAGCAGATCGAGCGGTATGGCGGCCATCAGAGTTTCTCCAGGTAGAGCTTGGCGGTCTCGGCCTGTCCCCGCGAGGGCGGCGTGACCGCGAGGCCGACGATCCGGAAGCGTGTGTCGGACCCCTCCGCGTGCCACAGGTCGTGCATGCGCAGCCGGAGGGCGGAACCCAGCAGGGCGGGGGTGATGCGGCCGTCCACCCGCACCGTGATCTCGGGAATGACCTGCGGCCTGGCGGCCCGGCGCCAGTCGGCGAGGGCGTGCGCGTCCAGGAGTGCCTGGTCGCTGATGTCGCTGTAGTCGGACGTGCCGTCGAGGCGCGGCCAGCCGCCCACGAGGATGTCGTCCCTGTTCCACAGGGGCCGCGACAGCAGCGGCGCCGATTCCCGGGCCTGGTTGCGGTTGACGGACGCGCCGCGTGACTGCCAGGCGTTGGCCTGCACGGTGGCGTCGGAGGGCAGGCTGTAGGACAGCACGGGGCCGGGCCGGTCGAGCACGATGTCCGTCGCGCCGGTCCTGATGACGGGGTGTCCGAGCTGGAGCTGTTTGACGCGCGCTCCGGTCTGGGTGTCGCGGTAGCAGTGGACGCGCCACTCGAAGCCGTCGTCCATGGCCGCCAGGGTGTCGAGGATCTCCCGTACCCGGGCCACGTCGCTCATCGCGAAGGACCGCGTCCGGTTGACGCCCGAGGCCTCCGTTCCGTAGACGAGGCCGATGTCGCCGCCCTCGACGCCCTGGATGTGGTCCAGGATCCGGCGCACGAGGTCGAACTGGTCGCCGCTGAGGTTCAGGTCCGAGGAGAGGATCCGGTGGTCGAGGTACGAGTCGAAGGTGCCGGCCTGGATCTGCACCTCGGCGCGGCCCCGTTCGTCGCCGGCCGGTGTGCACGTCCAGAGGATGCCGCCCCACCAGATCTCCGTTCCGCGCTCCAGCCACACCGCTGTGCGGCCCGGTTCGAGCGCGGCCCGCGCGCGTTGGGCGAGCGCCGCGTCGGGCAGCGGAATGGTGGCGGTGAGCGAGCCCGGCTTGCCGATGTAGTCGTCGTACTGGACCTCGGTGAGCGGCAGGGTGTCGAGGACCTGGTCACTGCGCAGGTCGCAGAAGACCGCGCGGTAGGCGGGCGGGGCACCGGCCGGGCCGGTCACGAGGCGGCCTCGTAGGTGCCCCAGATCGTCAGCACGTCGCCGGCCTTCCAGGTGTAGGGGGCCGTCTTGTCCCAGATGGCGGGCTTGCCGTCGGTGGAGCCGACGCTGTCCTGGATGCTGCGCACGACGCCGCCGTTGGTGGTGGCGAGCAGGCCCGTGCCGGACCACATCCGGGGGCTGGTGCTGCTGTCGTAGCCGAGCGCGTTCATGAACCGGCCGTCGGTCTTCCAGGCCGTGGCGGACGGCGGGTACGGCAGCGAGAACGACCAGTTGGCGTTCGGGTCCTGGGCGGTGAGGTTGGTGGTGGATCCGATCTTGAGGTAGATCCGCACGTGCACGGTGGTGCCGATCTTCGTGGAGGAGCCGGCGAGCGTGCCGTTGCCGATGACCGGCTGGACGCCGTTCTCGGAGCGCCACACGGGCGTGTAGTCGGTCCACACCGGCGCGGGCGGGTACGCGGTCCACGCGGTGCCGTTCCAGCGCTCCAGCCCGCTGCCCGTGTCGCGGTACTGGCCGGGATAGGCGCCCTGGAAGTTGAGTCCCCAGCCGAGCGGGACGATGCCGCCGACCGCGACGGTCGCGCGCCTCCGGTCGGACACGCCTGTCGCCCAGTTGATGCCGGTGTTGCCGGCCGAGGCGGCGACCGGAACGGTCACCGCGTACAGCGCGAGCGCGGCCGGCGGCGTCGTCGGTGCGGTCGGCGCGGCGGCGGGTGTGCCCTTGATGATCTCGACGACGGCGCGCGAGACGGCGCCCGATTCCTGCTGCTGGTCGTACACGTGCAGCACGACGAGGTCGACGCGGGGATTGCTCGCGTCGCCGTCCGCGAAGGTGAGGTTCTCGTAGTCGGTCACGACGACGGGGTACGCGCCCGCCGTGTCGCTGCCCTGGACGAGCGCGCGGCCGGGCGAGAGCTGGGCCGTCATGTTGCCGGTCTTGGTCAGGGTCAGCCCGGCGATGACGGACTTGCCGTCGGCGGAACCGGGGATCACGCCGTCCCGCGAGGACAGCGGGCCCGCCGGGACGGCCGTGCCGGTCGGTGCGAGCCGGGTGTCGGCACGGGTCTGGCCACCGTCGGCGTCGGAGCGGTTGAGCAGCCATGCGCTGCGTACGGTCATGTCGTCCTCCGTGGGTTGAGTGGGTGCGGGGGGCCGGGCCGCGCGCTACCAGCGGGCGTCGCGCCAGGTGACCGACACCGACGCGCGTGGGTCCGCCGGTCCGGGGGCGGCGCGGAACGCCAGGGAGGTGGGCCCGGGCGGCAGCTGGAAGAGGTACTCGGGCAGGGAGTCGGGCCGGGCGGTGTACAGCCGGGACGCGGTGCCGTTGAGCAGCACGGTGCCGGCGGAGGTGTCGACGGTCAGCACGTCGGAGTCGGCGAGCGTGATGTCGTACTGCAACCGCCGACCGTCCTCCAGGCGGGTCAGGGACGGAAGGGTGACCGGGCCGCGGAATTCCACGACCGGCGCGGTCGGGGCATCCCCTTCGTTGACGACCGTCATGTTTCCGGTAGAGCCGGCCGGACCCCAGTCCAGCGGCCAGTCGAGACCGGGCGCCCAGTCCAGACCGGGCTCCGGGGACGGCAGTCCGGTCTGCGCGACCCGTTCGTCGACGGCGTACCGGCGGGGATCCGCGCACACCCATTGCAGGGTCACCTTGGCGGCGCCCTGGGTCGCGTACGCACGGTCCGTCGGCACCACGCGCTGGCTGACGCGTGCCCGGCAGGCGAGCGTGCGGCCGTGCAGTCGCACGGCGAGCCACTGCTCGCCCTGCTGCACACCGGTCCCGGCCAGGAACGCGCCGATGACGGCGTCCGCCTGGCCCGCACTGTCGGGCAGCAGCCAGACCGTCGCCGAAACGGTCCGCTGCTGGGCCCACTGGGTACCCGGCCACGCGCCGTGCTGGTCCGGCCGGAGCACGTCCCCGGAGTCGAGCGCGGGCAGGTCGGCCCAGCCGGTGAGGCCGCTGCTCGCGATCTCGTACGGCGTGCCGGGTCCGAGCAGCAGTCCGGCCCACTGGATCTGCCCGTCGAGGGTGATCAGTGAGCCGGGGGGCGCGTCCGTGGCGATGGCGGTGTTCGGTTGTGTGTCGGCCATGGCTCGGCCTCCCTCACCTTCTGGTCCGTGCGCGGAACAGCAGGTCCTCGGCCGTGCCGTACGGGCCCGCGTGCGCGGCTTCGTGGTAGTGGTCGATGTGCGCGGCGCGCCGGACACGCGGCCGGAGCCCCTGCCCGGCCCGCGCCCGGGCCTCGGTACGGGCCAGCAGCCGGCGCAGCACGGACAGCGGAACGACGGCCTCCGCCTCGCCCGCCTCGGCGACCAGAACGGGCCGCCCGCCGGGGCGCGCCGGTACGACACCGCCGTGCGCCAGCTCGGGAATGCGGGACAGATGGACGCCGAACTTCTTGCCGAAGAAGGAAAAGCTCAGCGAGTTGAGCCCGTCGATGATCATGTTGGCGAAGGCGACGATCCCGCTGATCGGGCCCTTGATGCCCCCGAGCACGGCCTGCGCGGCGCTCATCACGAAGTCGCCGATGCCGCCGAGCGTGCGCGCCATGGCGTCCCGTACCTTGCCGAAGAAGCCGGGCACGGTCTTGGTGATCCAGTCCAGCGTCGGCCGCACCAGGCTGCGCAGACCGTTCCAGACGGTTGTGACGATCCCGGTGAGCGCGCCGACGTACAGCCCGATGAGCTTGGCGGCGACCTGGATCTCCTTCTCCACCAGGCCGAAGACGAGCTCCATGAGGCGCTGGCCGGTCTTCGACTCCAGGGCCATCGTGACGAGTTGTTCGGCTACGGGCGCGAGCAGGCCGATGACGAGTCCCCAGGGACTCGTCTTCATGGTGACGTTGATCGCCTTCATGACGCCGGAGCCGAGCCGCAGCCCCTTGCCGAAGACCAGCGACAGGCGATTGCCCGTGGTGGCGGTCTTGCCGGCGAAGGAGATCGCCGTCGCGCCGGAGCCGGCGGCGTTCCGCAGGCCGGACAGTTCCCGGGCACTGCGCTGTCCGGCCGACTTCAGGCTCCGTACGGCCGGGTCGGCACCCGACGCCTGCTTGCGCACGCCGTCCACCGCGCGCGCGGCGCTCTCCGCGCCGCCCTTGAATTCCTTCGCTCGCGGGCCGGACTGGTCCACCAGGCGCCTGATGCCCTCGACGGACCGGCCCGCGGACGACACCGAGCCGCGCAACGACTGCAGTGCCCGTCCCGTCTGGCCGAGCGCGCCCGCGAAACCGCCGAACGCGCCTCGTGCGTTCACGAGCTGTGCCACGGCAGCGGCCATGGCCGTCCTCCTTCCCCTTCAGGTGCGCCGCCGCGGCATGTCGTCAGCCACGTGCTTTGGCGAGGAACATCAGCGCGGCGGCCGTTCGGCGCGGGTCGCTGGACTGCACCGCGTAGTAGTTCTCGATGTGGAACCCGGAGCCGTCCGCGCCGCCCGCCTGCTGCGCGCGTGCCTGGGCGGCCGTGCGGGCCAGCAGCCGGTCCAGCTTGGACAGCGGCATCACGGCCTCCGCCTCGCCCGCCTCGGCGACGATGGCGGGCACGCCACCGCTGCGCGGCATGACGACGCCGCCCTCGGCCAGCCGCGGGATGCTGGGCAGGCTGACGCCGAACGTCTTGCCGCCGACCAGCGGAACCCAGCCGGGGATCGAGACCCTGATGCCGTTCAGCTTTCCGATCGCCGAGTTGATGATGTCGATGACCGCGTTGAGCGGTCCCTTGACCGCCCCCTTGATGCCGTCGAACGCCCGCTGGGCGATGCCCGACAGTCCCTTCCAGGTATTGCTCAGCGCGTCCTTGACGGCGGTGAACACCTTGGGAACGGCACTGCCGATCCATTTGACGACCGGCGCGATGGCGTTCTGAATGCCCTTCCAGACACTGGAGACGATCCGGCCGACGGATCGCATGAGGGGGCCGACGGCCTTCATGACGACGCCGATGACCTTGCCGATCACGTCGAAGGCCGTATGCATGATCTTCTGCATCGTCTTCGACTTGGCCGCCATCGCGACGACCTTCTCGATCAGCGGCTGGAGAAGGCCGAGGAGCATGCCGATGACATTGCCCTTCATCTCCTTGTTGAGCCCCTTGAAGCCCCCGGCGGCGTTCTTCAGCCCGCCCTGGAACCGGCCCATCGAGCCGCCGCCCTTGCCGGCCTCCTTGCCGGCCTTGCTCACCGACCGCGCCGCCTGATCTGCGTTCGTCCGCAGCGTCTTGAGCTCCCGGGCCGCCTGTTGCGACCCGGTCCTGACCTTGCCGACCCCGGTGCCGGCACTTCCCGCCTTCTGACCGAGGTCCTTGGCGGCGCGCCCGGCGCCTTCGAGGCCGGTCTTGAAGCCGCGCAGGGACTGGGAGGCCCTGCCCAGCGACCGTACTAGTGACATGTGCCGTCCAAT